>JACDCH010000248.1 GCA_013694495.1 Acidimicrobiia bacterium
CCCGAGACCCACAGCGGAGAGCGCCGTCAACTGCCCGATCGCGGCCAACGCGACACCGCCGACCGTCCCGCCGATGAGCGCCGTGGCGCCGCAGCACGCGATCGCACCGACAACGGCAGCCGGGGCGAGATCCCGGTCACGCATCGATGACCGCCTCGAACTGCTCGATGGTGGGGGACCCAGCGGGGCCGTCGGGTGTCTGGTACACGCGGCAGGCCAGCCCGAACGGCTCATCGCCGGATGCAAACGGGTCCTCGCCGTCAACCAAGATTGTCGGCGAGCCCCGGAACCGGGCAGCCTCGGCCTCCTCGGGGGACGCGACGAGGCGGCGCTCTACCATCAGACCGCGGCGGCTTGCGATGTCGTCGAGGCGTTCGGCGGCGATCTTCCAGTTCGGGCAGTCATCGAAGTACAGCAGTTCGAGCTTCATGGTGTTCTTCCGATGCGGGTTGTCGGGTTCTGCGAGCTACGGTAAACCTTCCAGTGCAAAGGAAGGTCAAGGGAGGTTCTGCATGCGCATCGGGGAGCTCGCCGCCCGGGGCGGCGTCACGGCCAAGACCATCCGCTTCTGGGAATCTGCGGGACTCCTGTCGGACCCGGCTCGCACGCCGTCGGGCTACCGCGACTACGACGCACCCGTCGTCGACAGGCTGCGATTCATCCGCCACTCCCAAACCGCGGGACTCACGCTCGACGAGATCCGCCAAGTCCTCGCGATCACCGATAGCGGCGAACCACCGTGCGGACACGTCGCGGAGCTCATCCACCAGCACCTCGCCGACGTGAACCAGCGCATCCGCGAGCTCACCGAGACCCGCCTCCTGCTCGGCGACCTGGCAGAACGCGCCGCCAACCAGGACCCTGACGACTGCAACGGCTACTGCGCCATCCTCCAACCCCCGGACTCCCGCAAGGAATCGAACTCCGCCGGAACTCATCCCTGAACTGCCGCTAGAGGACGCGGCAGTAGGCGCGCCGCGCGCCCCGATTCGACGCGCATAAGCCGCCACAGCACTTATGTGAACGCACTCTGGCGACTTATGTGAACGCCTCTTGGTTGGTGGAGCTGGGGGGAATCGAACCCCCGTCCGTTGAGCGGTTGCCGACCGTGCTACGACCGTTCCCGTCTCTGCGGCTCTACGGCTGCCGCGCCGGCGGGTCGGCTGGGCTTGCGCCCACCGTCCGGACTTTCCCGGCGGTCAGCGGTCTTTCACGCCGTCAGCGGTCTTTCCCGCCGTCACTCCCCGCTTCTGTTGCCGGGCTGCGGGGAGCAGGCCCCGGGTGCCGTTACCGGTCCCTGTGTCTCTCCACTACCTGACGAGGTCAGGCGGCGAGAGCGAAGTCGCCATCGGCGCTTCTGTTGGGTGCCCTGTTTTACGAGTCTGAGCAACTCGGGTCGCACGTCCGGGTCCCGGTCTCACCGTCGAAACCGATCAGCCCCGTGTGTAGAGCGGGCGAGCATACCGCCCTACGAGCCGGTCCGCCCCGCGCCGCCGCCGCCGTCCTTGCCCGAGAGCGAGCGGGCCATGGCCCGGCGCATGTCCAGATCGGCGTCACGCTTGGCCAGGACCTCGCGGCGGTCCTCCTTGCGCCGGCCCCGGGCCACGGCCACCTCGACCTTGACCCGGCCCTCCTTCCAGTGGAGCTGGGTGATGATCAGGGCCAGGCGCTCGGCGCCGGCCCGCATCGCCAGGTGCTCGATCTCGTGGTGGTGGAGGAGGAGCTTGCGGCGGCGTTCGGCCTCGTGAGACCACGACCCGGCCGCCCCGCCGCCGCCCGGGCCCCAGGGCTGGATGTGGATCCCCATGGCCCACGCCTCGCCGCCGTCGATCCACACGTTGGCGTCGGCGAACTGCACCATGCCGTCGCGCAGTGACTTCACCTCGCTGCCCCGCAGCACGATGCCGGCCTCGACGGTCTCGAGGATGTCGAAGTCGCGCCGCGCGTTGCGGTTGGTGGCGATCACCTTCGGGCCAGGGGGACGGGACGGCGGCATGGGGCCGACGACGGTAGCTTCCGCCCTCCATGCTGCGACTGCCGATTGGCGCCTACGCCGCCATCCTCGGCCACGCCTACGACGGCCTGCCCGACGAGGCCTGCGGGCTGCTGGTCGGTCGACCGGCGTCCGGTGTCGTGGTGCGCTACGAGCCGTGCCGCAACGCCGCGGGCTCGGCCCGGGTGTACACGATCGACCCTCGCGACCAGCTCCGCATCGAGCGGCGGGCCGACGACGACGACCTCGAGGTGCTGGGCGTCGTGCACAGCCACACGCACACCGACCCCGTCCCGTCGCCCACCGACATCGCCCAGGCGCCCGACCCGTCGTGGCACTACGTGATCGTCTCGCTGCGCGACGAAGCCCCGATGCTTCGGAGCTGGCGGATCGTCGAGGACGCCGTCACCGAGGAGAAGGTGGCCGTCACGGCCTGAGCCCCGTAGCATTCCTGACCGAACCAGTCAGGATTCCGGGAAGGCCGCCGCAATGCTCTACGACTCCGTGCTCGACCTCATCGGCAACACGCCGATCGTCGACGTCTCGGCGCTCTCGCCCAACCCGCGCGTGCGCATCCTCGCCAAGCTGGAGGGCCAGAACCCGGGCGGGTCGGTCAAGGACCGGGCCGCCAAGTTCATGGTCGAGCAGGCCGAGAAGGACGGCACCCTCGTGCCCGGCTCCAACCAGGTGATCCTGGAGTCGAGCAGCGGGAACACCGGTATCGCCCTGGCCATGATCGCCCGGATCCGGGGCTACCACTTCAAGGTCGTGCTGCCCGAGAACGTCTCGCTCGAGCGCCGTCAGCTGCTGGAGGTGTGGGGCGCCGAGATCCTGCCGTCGCCCGCGTCGGAGGGGTCGAACGGTGCCATGCGCCGGGCCCAGGCCATGGCGGCCGAGCACCCCGAGTGGTGGTTCCCGTTCCAGTACGGCAACGAGGCCAACCCGCGAGGGCACTACGAGAGCACCGGGCCCGAGATCTGGCGCGACGTGCCCGAGATCACCCACTTCGTCGCCGGCCTCGGCACCGCCGGCACGCTCATGGGCGCCGGCCGCTTCCTGAAAGAGCGGAACCCTGACGTGCAGGTGTGGGCCATCGAGCCGCCGGCCGGCGAGATGGTCGACGGGTTGAAGAACATCGACGAGGGCTTCGTGCCGCCCGTCTTCATCGACAACGACGGCTACGAGCTGCTCGACCGCCGCCTCATCGTGCGGCCCCGGGAGTCCATCGAGTGGACACGCAAGCTCATCGAGCTGGGCGTGTTCGCCGGCATCTCGTCGGGGGCGATCATGGCCGCGGCCGCGAAGTGCGCCGGGATGATCGACGACGGCGTGATCGTGACGATCGTGTGCGACGGCGGCTGGAAGTACCTCTCGACCGGTGTCTGGACCGACGACCTGGACGTGGTCGAGGCGCGGGCCAAGGCGACGATCTACTTCTAGGAGCCGCTCAGCTCAGAGCAGGTCGGCGATGGCGCTGGTGGGCCGGCCCACCGCGGCGCGCCCGTCGTCGGTGACGAGGATCGGCCGCTCGATGAGGATCGGGTTCTCGGCCAGCGCCTCGATCCACGAGGCGCGCTCCCGCTTCGCATCGCGCAGGCCGAGCTCGGTGGCCCGGGGCTCGCCCAGCCGCGTGATGTCCCACGGCTCCTTGCCGAGGGCGGTGAGGACCGCCTCGATCTCCTCGGCCGACGGGGCGTCGTTCAGGTAGCGGCGCTCGACGTACTCGACGCCGCGCTCGTCGAGCAGCGCCTTCGCCTGCTGGGACTTCGTGCATCGGGGGTTGTGCCAGAGCTCCACGACGGTCGACCGTAGCTCTGCGCACAGGCCCGCGCTGCCTGATCGACGGACCGAACGGGCATTGGCAGGGGTTCGCCGATGAGGCAGGATGGCGCCCATGGCACCGCGCTACGACCTGTCGCTCTCGGAGGTCGACAACGAGGGTTGGATCTCGGCGACCGTCACCCATGTCGACGATGCCGGCGACACCGACGGTGAGCCCCGTGTCGACGTGACGCTGGCCGACGGCGAGGCCGGGCACCTCGTCGCGTGGAGCTGTCTCGCCTGCGGAACCATCGAGGAGGGGAGCTCGCAGACCGTGTACGCGAGCCTGCCCGAGATGCTCCAGCCCGTCGAAGGCATCGATCTGCGCGACGCGCGCTACGGCCTCACGGCCAGCCTCGTGGTGGCCGAGACGATCGTGGCCCAGTCCGACTCCGCGCGCCTCGTGCAGCGCGTCGAGCATGGTTGGTGCGAGGCCTGACTCCCATCACCACCTAACCTCCTGCGCTCGGTGGGCCTCACGATCACGGTGCTCGGGTGCTCGGGTACGTGGGCCTCTGCCGACTCCGGCTGCTCGGGCTACCTCGTCAGCGACGGGACCACCAAGATCTGGATCGACTGCGGCCCCGGCAGCCTCTCGGCCCTGCAGCAGCACTGCTCGCTCGAGGAGCTCGACGCCCTGGTGGTGTCCCACAGCCACCCCGACCACTGCATGGAGCTGCCGGTCCTCCGCAACGCCCTGAAGTACGGCCTGCACATCGAGCGCCTCCCGCTCTACGCGCCCCGGGACGTGCTCCGCCTGCTCGAGCTGCTGGTGGGCTCGCAGGGCATCGCCCCGTCGTTCACGCCGCGGATGATCGGCGACCGCTCCCGGGTGGAGATCGGCACGCTCGCCCTGTCGTTCTCGCGCACCGACCACCCGGTCGAGACCCTCGCCGTGCGCGTCGAGCCCGTGGGGGGTGGCCCCGTCCTCGCCTACTCGGCCGACACCGGCCCCGGCTGGGTGCCGTCGCGCCTGGGCGACGACATCGACCTGGCCTTCATCGAAGCCACCCTGCTCGCCGCCGAGGTCCAGGAGGCCGAGGCCGTGCACCTGACCGCCCGCCAAGCCGGCGCCGCGGCCAAGGAGGCCGGCGTGCGCCGGCTCGTCATCACCCACGTCCCGCCCACCGGCGATCCCGAGGCCCACCGCCTGGAGGCCGAAGAGGCGTTCGGCGCCCCGGTCGAGCTGGCCCGCCCGCACACCACCTACGAGGTCGACGCCACCCCATGAACGAGCCCACCCGGCCCGACGGACGCCGTGCGGACCAGCTCCGGCCCATCACGTTCGAGCGCGACTACACCGACGCGTCGGCGGGCTCCGTGCTCGTCTCGTTCGGCCGCACCAAGGTCCTGTGCACCGCGTCGGTCGACGAGGACGTCCCGCGCTGGATGAAGAACAAGGGCCTCGGGTGGGTCACGGCCGAGTACTCGATGCTGCCGGGGTCGTCGGCCGAGCGGATCCGCCGGGAGGTCAAGGACGGCAAGCCCTCGGGTCGCACGCAGGAGATCCAGCGCCTCATCGGCCGGTCGTTGCGGGCCGTGGTCGACCGCAAAGCGCTCGGCGAGCGCCAGGTCCTCGTCGACTGCGACGTCCTCCAGGCCGACGGCGGTACCCGCACGGCGTCCATCTGCGGCGGCTGGGTCGCCCTGCACGACGCCTGCACCCGGCTCCGCCAGGCCGGCAAGATCGGCCACCACCCGGTGACCGACACGTGCGGCGCCATCTCGGTCGGCATCGTCGGCGGCAGTCCCGTGCTCGACCTGCCCTACGTCGAGGACGTCGACGCCGGCGTCGACATGAACGTCGTGATGACGGGGGCCGGCAGCTTCGTCGAGGTGCAGGGCACGGCCGAGGGCGCCGCGTTCAGCCGGGTCGAGCTCGACGCCCTCCTGGCGCTGGCCGAGTCCGGCATCGCCGAGATCATGGGCATCCAGCGCGAGCTGGTCGCCACGCCGCCCCCGCCGCGGTGAGCCCGCCGGCGCCGCACCGCCTCGTGCTCGGCACCGGCAACGTCCACAAGGTCCCGGAGATCGCCGCCGTGCTGGCGCCCGACTGGGAGGTGGTCAGCCACGACCTCGACGTCGAGGAGACCGGCGCCACCTTCGAGGTGAACGCGCTCCTCAAGGCGCGCGCCGTGCGGGACGCCACCGGTGAGGTGGCGGTGGCCGACGACTCGGGCATCGAGATCGACGCGCTCGACGGCCGCCCCGGCATCCACTCGGCCCGCTGGACCGACGAGCAGGACTGGATCCCGCGTGTGCTGCGCGAGCTCGACGGCGTGCCCGCCGCCCGTCGGACCTGCCGCTACGTCTGCGCCGCCGCGGTGGCCCGCCCCGACGGCACCGAGGCCGTCGTGCGGGGCGAGGTCGAGGGCCGGATCGCGTCCGAGCCGCGGGGGACCGGTGGCTTCGGCTACGACCCGATCATCGAGCCGCTCGAAGGCGACGGACGGACCTTCGGCGAGATGACCGTCGCCGAGAAGCAGGCGCTCTCGCACCGCACCCGCGCCTTCCGCGCCCTCCGCGCCCTCCTCTGACCCGCGGCGGCGCCGGCCGCCATCCGTCCGATGGGTGCCCGCATGACGCTTCGGTCATGTCTGCACCCATCGGTTGCCGGGTCGGGCGACTACCAGCCCCGCAGGTCGACGGGCCAGTCGTCGACCACGTCCTCGCCGTCGAGGACGTACATGCGCTCGTGGCTGGCGACGGTCGGGTCGACGTGGCCGGGGAGCACGCGGACGCCGGTGCCGAGCGGCAGGCGGCGTCCGTCCGCCCAGCCGAAGGTGATGTGCTCGTCGGACACGAACCAGCACGAGCCGACGTCGACGACGGTGGGGTCGCCGTGGTCCATGCCGAGGCACTTGAGGCCGCCGTCGAGCACGCCCCACGCCTCGGTGGCAGAGATGAGCGTGCACCACAGGTACAGGGCGTTCTCGAACTCCGACGCGTGCGGCACGTACTCGGTGTCCATGAGGCAGTAGCTGCCGGCCTGCAGCTCGGTGGCCCACGTGTTGGTGGTCCAGGTGCCGGTGCCGCCCCCCGACACGAGGTCGCCGCCGGTCGCCTCGACCGCCGCCTGCAGCACCTCGCCGGCGGCCTGGACCTTGGTGCCCTTGCCGTCCTCCGGCTCGCGCATGAGGTGGCCCTCGTAGGCCATGACGCCGCGCACGGTCATGCCCTTGCTCCGGGCGAGGTCGGCCAGGCGGCCGGCGTCGGCCGGGTCGCACCCGCAGCGTGGGAGCCCGACGTTGACGTCGATCAGCACCTCCATCACCCCGGCGCCGGCCGCCGCTTCAACCGTCTCGACCGAGTCGACCCCGGTGGTGACCCGCGCCGTGCCCGACCGGGCCAGCGCCCCGAGCCGCTCGGCGGCCGGGCCGAGCACCTCGTTGGCCAGCAACAGGTCGTCGCCGAGCCCGGCCGCGGCCATGCCCTCCATCTCGCGCACGGTGGCGCAGCAGAACCCTGTGTGGCCGTTGGCCGCGAGGCGCCGGGCGAGGGCGGTGGACTTGAACGCCTTGACGTGGGGTCGCAGGGTCGTGCCGGGCCAGCGGGCGGCCATGGTGGCCACGTTGCGGTCGAAGGCGGCGAGGTCGACGACGAGCGCCGGCGTCGGGAGGTCGGGGACGGTCCTGGTCACGGTCGACGGACCGTACTCGCACCCCGGAGTACGGTTCGGCGCCGCGCGGGCAGCACGCGAGCGACGGAGGGCGGGGCCATGGACTTCCTCAACCCGGTGGAGAACCCCGGCGGGTTCACCGCCTTCATCATCGGCATCTCGGTGCTGTCGATCATCGCCTCGTTCCTCTTCCGCGCGAAGTGGTCGTCGGGGCTCACCACGGGCGGCATGAAGGGCGGGAAGCCGGGCACCGCCGTCATCACCGGCATGGGCCAGACCGGCACGTTCATCAACAACCTCCCGGTGCTCACGTTCGAGCTCATGGTGCAGCTGCCCGGCATGGCGCCCTACGCGGCGGCGGCGAAGCAGAGCGTGCCGCACATGGCCTTCGGCATGCTCGCCCCCGGTCGCACCGTGGCCGTGGTGGTGTCGCCCAAGAACCCGGCGAAGGTGAAGCTCGACCTCCAGGGCACCGCCAACCTCGCCGCGGTCGCGTCGATGCCGGGCATGGCGCCCGCCGGGATGGCGCCCGGGATGGCCGGCGGCGGGGCTCCCAGCCCGCAGGTCACGAGCAACGCCGAGCTGCTGGCGCGAGGGACGCGGTCGTGGGTGACGGTGATGAGCGTGCAGGACACCGGCCAGCTCTACGGCTCCGATCCCGTCTGCCTCCTCGGCCTGCACGTCCACGCCGCCGACGGCGAGTACGGCACGTCGGCCAACGGCTACCGCATCCCCGCCGACGTTCGGTCCCGCATCGTTGCCGGCAAGCAGCTGCAGGGCGCCTTCGACCCGGCCAACCGGCAGTCCGTCGCCCTCGACTGGGCGACGGCCTGACCGACCGACCGGAGCTCACGTCTGGCAGCTGAGGCAGACGTCGATGCGACGGTTGGCGACGTCGAGGCGGGCGATCGACGCGCCGCAGCGCAGGCACAGCTCCTGGTGGTAGATGGCGACGCCCTCGCCGCGGCGGACGCGGCTGATGGGCTTGCCGAGCTGCGCCGGGTCGATCGTGACGATGCGGTTGCGGCGCACGCCGACCTTCAGCTGGTCGACGATCCAGCGCCACATCGCGCGGAGCTCGTCCTCGCTGATAGAGGGACCCTCCCGGGCGGGGTGGATGCCGAACACCCACAGCATCTCGGCGCGGTAGACGTTGCCGATCCCGGCGATCACCGACTGGTCGAGCAGGAGCGTGCCGATCGGTGCCTTCGACCGCCGCACCCGCTGCACGAACCGTTCGGGATCGGAGTCGGGGCGGAGCGGGTCGGGCCCCAAGCGGGCGATGACGGCGGCCTTGGCGTCGGGGTCGATCACGGCGCAGACGTTCGGGCCGGACAGGTCCCAGGTCAGCGCCCCGCCCTCGAGCCGCAACCGCAGGAGCCCGACGGGCGGGGCCGGCGGCGAGGGCTGCGGGCGGAAGACCCCGATGAGGCCGAGGTGGACGTGCAGCACGTCGCCCGTCGCGTAGGTCTGGAAGAGGTGCTTGCCCCACGCCTCGACGCGCCGGAGCACCGCCCCGTCGAGCCGGGCCGCACCCTCGGCGAAGCGGCCCTGCGGCGACGACGCCCGCACGGGCCGCCCGGCGAGCGAGCGGCGCTGGTCGCGGGCGAGGCGGTGGATGGTGTGGCCCTCGGGCATGCGGCGCGGAGGCTGCCCGATCAGATCGACGCCGTCCAAGCGGCGCGTCCGGCAGCGCGGCAGCGGCGATGATCGCCGGATGCTGCTCGCCGCCATCAACGACACGGCTTACGACATCGTGCTCATCCTCCACATCGTCGCCATCGTGGTGGCCTTCGCGCCGGCAACGGTCTCGCCGGTCACCATCGCCCGGGTGAAGGCGGCCGAAGGTCCGGAGGCGGTCGCCCGCCTGTCCGGCTACTTCCTGAAGAACGCCCGGACCATCCACTTCCCCGCCCTCGTGCTCGCCGGCGTGTTCGGCGGGATGCTCATCGGGTTCTCCGACGAGGCGTGGCAGTTCGACCAGGCCTGGATCTGGCTGGGGATCGTCGTCTGGCTCGCACTGTGCGGCGTGGTCTCCGGGATCCTGATCCCGGGCGAGCGGGCGCTGGCCGGCGGCGACGCCGACGCCGAGAAGCGCGTGGCCATCGGCGGCCAGCTGGCCACGGTCCTCTTCCTCGTGCAGCTCTACCTGATGGTGGCCAAGCCGGGCCTGTAGCGGTCAGCCGCCGTCCCAGCCCGGCGGCGCCTCGGCGTCGCCCTCGCCCTCCTTCAGTGGCGGGTCCCACGCGCCGGCGGCGGCGTCCCACCGGCGCACGACCCGGGCCGGCGAACCGGCGATGACGCAGCGGTCGGGTACCCCGCCCCGCACGACGGCGTGGGCCGCGACCACCACGTTGGCGCCGATGTCGGTGCCGGGCAGCACGACCGCCCCTGTGCCCAGCCACGTGCCGGCGCCGATGCGCACCGGCGCCTCGTCGACCCACTGCCGGGCGATGGGCGTGCTGTGGTCGGCGTAGCGGTGGTTGTGGTCGGTGACGTACACGCCGGGGGCGAACGTGACGTCGGCGCCGATGTCAATCCGGCATCGACCGACCAGCGCGCAGCGGCGGCCGAGGTTCACGCGGTCGCCGATCCTGATCACCCAGCCGTCGGCGGGGCGGAGGTCCTCGTCGGGCCACATGCCGACCGACAGCGCGACCTCGGGACCGACGAGAGCCGCGTCGCCCACCCGCACCCACCGCTCGCCCATCGTGGGCCCGGGCGGCCACGAGAACGCGGCGCCGGCACCGACGTGCTGGAACCGGGCCGCATGGCGCGTCCCGGCGCCGGCCGTGCCCATGCGCGACGCCCACCGCCAACCGCTGAACAGGGCATCGGCGACGACCCGCTGCGGGCCGGGCCGCAGCAGCCACCGGTCGAGGTCGACCATCAGGTGCCGGCCTCGAGCGTGGCCCAGGGGTCGGCCTCGTCGAGCACCGCTTGGTCGGCGCCGAGGGCCCGGCCGGCCCACCGGACCTCGCCCGGCGTGGCCGAGAGGCGGGCGACGAGGCCCTGCATGCGCACGCCGCCGACATCGACCAGCGCGCCGCGGGCCTGAAGGTGCGGATCGGCGGCCACGTCGGCCATGTCGTACACCGGCGCGGCCGCGGCCTCGGCGGCCTCGAACGCGGCCAGCACCTCGTCCGACGTGCGGGCCCCGATCCACTCCTCGAGGCGGGCGTCGATCCGCTCGCGGTGCGCCATGCGGCCGCCGAACGTGGCCAGTTCGGGGTCGTCGCCCAGGCCGATCAGGTCGAGCACCCGCCGGGCCACCGACTCCGCCGACGTCGACACCGCCACCCATCGCCCGTCGCGGCACTGCCACGTGCCGCGGGGCACGGAGTAGGCGATGCCCGACCCGAGGCGGGGTTGGAGCTCGCCGGTGGCGGCGTGGTGCGCCGGCAGGGGGCCCATCAGCTGCAGCATCGTCTCGAGCAGGTTGAGGTCGACGACCTGGCCCACACCGCTGCGGAGCGCGGCCAGCGTGGCGAAGGCGGCGGCCAGCGCCGTGACCTCGTCGGTCAGCGCGATGGGCGGGAGGAGCGGGCCGCCGTCGGGCTCGCCGTTGAGCCCGGCGAAGCCGGACATCGCCTCGGCGAGCGTGGCGAACCCGGCCCGGTGGCTGTAGGGCCCGTCCTGGCCGAAGCCGGTGATCCGGGTGATGACGAGCGCAGGGTTGCGGTCCAGCAGCACGTCGGGCCCGAGCCCGAGCTTCTCGAGCCCGCCCGGGCGCAGGTTCTCGACGAGCACGTGGGCGCCGGCGACGAGCCGCAGCAGGGTCGCCCGCCCGCCGTCGTCCTTGAGGTCCAGCGCGACGCACGCCTTGCCGCGCGACAGGAGCTTCCAGAACAGCGAGTCGCCGGTGGGATCGGCCGGGTCGGCGAAGCCCATGCGGCGGGTCGAGTCGCCGCCGTCGGGACGCTCGACCTTGATCACGGTGGCGCCGAAGTCGGCCAGGTAGCGGGCGCAACCGGGGCCGGCCACGACCGTCGACACGTCGAGCACCCTGATCCCGGCGAGCGGCGTCGTCACGAGGGCAGGCTGCAGGTCGTCACCGTGCAGCGTCAACCGTGCCTTCCGACGGGGCGCGTCGGACGCCAGCGCTCCTGACATGAGCGGGGCGGTGCCGGCGGCGGGATTCGAACCCGCACTGATCACGCCCTAAACGTGATGCCTCTGCCGTTGGGCTACACCGGCTGAACACGCTCGATGGTAACGGCGTTCGTGGGCAGCCCGGCCTCGACGAGTCGCCGCCGCACCTTCGCCGACGGATACGTCGAGTTCGCCACGAGGATCTCGGCGAGCGGCAACCCCGGGCCGATGAATCCGGTTCGTCCGCGGTTCCACGAGCTCCCCGTGAAGTGAGCGGTATCGAGCCCCAATGCGCTGCTGTGGCCGGTGATGTAGCGGTGCATGCCCCCGCTCGGCTTGTAGCCGAGGCTGCGGAGGACGCCCGCGATCGACGCGGACGCTTGCACGGCGGCGCGCAGCTCGTCGTCGGACCAACGTCGCCGTGAGCGGCGTCGGGCGGCTATGGGAAGGTGCGTCGACTCGACCCCGGTGCGAGCGGACGCGCGACGCAAAGCCTGGTACGAAGCGGCCAAGGATTCGATCCCCAGCCGCTCACAGAGCTCTGACCGGGTCGTGGACAGCGCGACCGCTGCGATGAACTCATCGTCGGTCCACGTCCGCCGCTTCTCTGCCACATCCGCAGCTTGTCGAACACGCGTTCCCGTACCGACGGGTGCCTTCCCTACGGGCGGTGCTCGACGGTAGCCCCGCCACTACCGTCGCGGCATGGCCCTGCCTCTCGACGACCTGCGCGCCCTGGTCGCCCGGCTGGCGCCGAAGGGCGACCGTGCTGCCGACGCCGTCTCCGCGGCCGTCGAGGAGGGCGAGGAGCTCCGCGAGGTGCTCGTCGACGTCGACGGCGAGGTCGTGGCCTTCACCGACCGACGAGCGCTGTTCGTCGCGCCCGACAGCGCGGCGCAGGGGTTCGGCTACGACGCCATCGACGTGCGCCGCCGGGGCGACGGCCTGTCCGTCGACGCGATGGTCGAGGCCGGCCGGCTCGTGATCGAGGTGGCCCGCAGCACGTTCACCCGCCTCGCCGTCGTCGCCGAGGGCGCCCCGCCGTCG
>JACDCH010000252.1 GCA_013694495.1 Acidimicrobiia bacterium
GCCCCGGCGTGGCCCGGGGCCGGGCCCGGGTGGTGCTCGACCCGGCCGACCCGCGCGGCATCGGGCCGGGCGACGTGCTCGTCGCCCCGATCACCGACCCGTCCTGGACGCCGCTGTTCGTCCCGGCCGAGGCGGTCGTCGTCGACGTCGGCGCCCAGATGAGCCACGCCGTGATCGTCAGCCGCGAGCTCGGGATCCCCTGTGTCGTGTCGGTCGTCGGCGCCACCCGGTCCATCCCCGACGGCGCCCTCGTCGAGGTCGACGGCGCCACGGGCACCGTCACGATCATCGAGGCCCCGGCCCCGACCTGACCCGCTGGATCGAGATGCCCGGGTCCGGGTTGCGCGGCCCCGGTTAGGGTCCCCCGGGTGCGCCCCCGGCTCGCGCGGTACACCCAGGTCGTCCCGGTCGTCGGGACGGCGGTCCTCCTCGCCGGATGCAGCCGACTTCCCGACTTCGGCGCCCCCGACCCGGCCTCGGAGCAGGGCGAGCAGATCCACACCCTCTGGCGCTCGTACGCCTGGGCGGCGGTGGCGGTCGGCCTGTTCATGTCGGGCCTCATCGCCTACGTGCTGATCCGCTACCGGCGCCGCAACGACGACGTCCCTCGCCAGAACCCCTACAACATCCCGATCGAGATCCTCTACACGGTGGCGCCGGTCGTGATCGTGGCCGCCCTGTTCGGGTTCTCGATCAGCACGCAAGACGCCGCCACCGCCCTCAGCGACGACCCCGACGTCGTCGTCGACGTGGTCGGGTTCCAGTGGCAGTGGCGCTTCACCTATCCCGACGAGGGGGTGTCGCTCGTGGGGACGCCCGAGTCGGGCCCGCCGGAGCTCGTGCTCCCGA
Organism: Acidimicrobiia bacterium; assembly: GCA_013694495.1. Classification (GTDB taxonomy): domain Bacteria; phylum Actinomycetota; class Acidimicrobiia; order Acidimicrobiales; family JACDCH01; genus JACDCH01. Next base: position 850 of record JACDCH010000252.1, read on the forward strand.
TCGGCGAGACCGTGCGCTTCAACCTCGTGGCCGACGACGTCGTGCACTCGTTCTGGGTCCCGAACTTCCTCGAGAAGCGCGACCTCATCCCCGGCGTCGACAACGCCCTCGACATCACCCCGAACCGGCTCGGCACCTACCCGGGGCGCTGCGCCGAGTTCTGCGGGCTCGACCACTGGCGCATGGGCTTCACCGTCCGGGTCGTCGAGGCCGACGAGTTCGCCGCCTGGGCGGCCGACGCTGCGGACGCGGGCGGCTGACGGTGCACGACGCCGACGAGCTGGCGCCCGCCCGCGGCCTCCTCGCGTTCATCACCACCACCGACCACAAGCGGGTCGGCATCTCGTACATGGTGACGGCCTTCGCCTTTTACCTCGTTGGCGGCGCCTTGGCGATGGGGATCCGGGCCGAGCTCTACAGCCCCGGCACGCAGGTGGTGTCGGAGGGCCGCTACAACGAGCTGTTCACGATGCACGGCAGCGTGATGCTGTTCCTGTTCCTCGGGCCGTTCGCGTTCGGGCTGGCCAACTACTTCGTGCCGCTGCACATCGGCGCCCGCGACATGGCGTTCCCGCGGCTGAACGCGCTGAGCTACTGGTTCTTCCTGTTCGGCGGACTCACGATGCTGGCTGGCTTCCTGACCGCCGACGGCGCGGCCGATTTCGGCTGGACCGGCTACACCCCGCTGTCCGACATCACCCGCTCACCGTCGGCCGGCGCCGACCTCTGGCTGCTGTCGCTCGTGCTCACCGGGCTGTCGGGCGTGCTCACCGCGGTGAACGTCGTGGCCACGGTGATCGCCATGCGGGCGCCGGGGATGCGCATGTTCCGGATGCCGGTGTTCACGTGGAACATGCTCGTGGTGAGCCTGCTCGTGCTCATCGCCTTCCCCCTGCTGACGTCGGCCGCGGCGATGCTCCTCGCCGACCGGCACCTCGGCGCCCACGTGTTCGACGCGGCTGCGGGGGGCGAGCCGGTGCTGTGGCAGCACCTGTTCTGGTTCTTCGGGCACCCCGAGGTGTACATCCTCGTGCTGCCGTTCTTCGGCGTGGTGACCGAGATCCTGCCGGTGTTCTCGTGGCGGCCGGTCTTCGGCTACGCCGGCATCGTCTTCGCCACGATCGCCATCGCCGCCCTCTCCGTCGGCGTGTGGGCCCACCACATGTTCGCCACCGGCGTGGTCCTCCTGCCGTTCTTCACCGGCTTCTCGATGCTCATCGCGGTGCCCACAGGCGTGAAGTTCTTCAACTGGATCGGCACGATGTGGGGGGGCCGCATCACGTTCCAGGCCCCGATGCTCTTCGCCTGCGGGTTCCTCTTCACGTTCCTGCTGGGCGGGCTCACCGGCGTGCTGCTCGCGACCGCGCCGATCGACTTCCACGTGCACGACACCTACTTCGTGGTCGCGCACATGCACTACGTGCTGTTCGGCGGCTCGGTGTTCGCCCTCTACGCCGCGCTCTACTACTGGTTCCCCAAGATCACCGGCCGGTGCCTCCACGAGGGGTGGGGCAAGCTGCACTTCTGGCTCACGCTGGTGGGCTTCCACCTCACGTTCCTCGTGCAGCACGTGCTCGGCCTCGACGGCATGCCCCGGCGGATCGTCGACTACTACCCCGGCGACGGCTTCACGTTCATGAACCGGATCTCGTCGGTGGGCGCCTTCCTGCTCGGCGCGTCGACGCTGCCGTTCCTGTGGAACGTGTGGCGCACGCTGAAGGGCAAGGGCCGCCACGAGCTGGCCGGCGACGATCCGTGGGGCGGGCACACGCTCGAGTGGGCCACGACCTCGCCGCCGCCGCCCCACAACTTCGACGACGGCGCCCTCCCGGAGATCCGCTCGAACCGGCCGGTGTGGGACCTCCGCCACGAGGGCGAGGCCGGCGTCGCGGTCGAGACAGGCAGCTGAACGTGGCACGGGAGCACGGCGTCGGGCGCCAGACGCCGGACACGGTCGTGCCCTGGCGCGTGTTCGGCGTCGTGGGCGTCGTGATCGCGGTGCTGGCCGCGATCTACTGGTTCACGTCCTACGAGGAGGCGGGCACCGCCATGCTCACCCTCGCCGCCGCCCTCGCCCTCTGGGCGGCCACCTACCTCTGGCGCCAGGGTCGGCTCACGCCGGCGCCCGAGCAAATCGGCGAGGGCGACGAGGTGTACCTCCCGCACGAATCCGTGTGGCCGTTCGCCATCGGGTGCGGCGCCTTCCTGCTCCTGAACGGCCTCCTCATCGGCGGCTGGTTCTTCCTGCCCGGCGGTGCGGTGATGGTCATGGGCCTGTTCGGGTTCATCCGCCAGACCCGCGAACGGTCGTGATCGCCTCGACGTTGCCGGCGTCGTGGTACGTCGACCCCGGCATCGCCGCCGCCGAACGGCGCGACGTCTTCGGGCGGGAGTGGTTGTGCATCGGACGCGACGACGCCCTGCGCCGGCCCGGTGACTACGTCGCCACCGACGTGTGCGGCTGGCAGGTGCTCGTGGTGGTCGACGGCGACGGCAGGCTGCGGGGGCACCACAACGTGTGCCGGCACCGCGCCGGCCCGCTCGTCGCCGCCGGCTGCGGCTCGGCCCGCAGCCTCGTGTGCCGCTACCACGGCTGGGCCTACGGCCTCGACGGCGCGTTGCGCTCGGCCCGGGACTTCGGCGCCGCCGACGGTGAGCTCGACCTTGACGCCTTGTCGCTCCACCCGGTGCGGGTGGAGCGGTGGCGCAGCCTGCTCTTCGTCAACGTCGACCTCCACGGCGACGCCCCGCCGCTGCTCGACGCGCTGGGGACGTTCGCCGACGCCTGCCAGGGCTTCCCGATGGAGTCCCTCCAGACCGTCGCCGAGCTCGAGCACCCGCTCGCCTGCAACTGGAAGACGTACGCCGACAACTACCACGAGGGCTACCACGTCCCCCTCGTCCACCCCGGCCTGAACAAGGAGATCGACGCCCGGCGCTACGAGGTCACCGTCGACGAGGCCCACCGCTGGGTCCGCCACGACGCCCCGGCCCGGGACGGCGCCGTCAACGAGGGACGGTGGCTGTGGCGGTGGCCGAACCTGGCCCTCAACCTCTACCCGTCGGCGATGAACGTCGAGCGCTACGAGCCGCTCGACCCCGGGCGCTGCCGCCTGCGCTACACGTACGCCGCCGCGCCCGGCATCGGCGAGGACGAGCTCGCCGCAGTGCTGCGGGTGTCGGGCGAGATCACCGCCGAGGACGTCGCCATCTGCGAGGCAGTGCAGCGCGGCCTCGCTAGCGGCGCCTACGACGTCGGCGTCCTCAGCCCCCGCCACGAGGGCGCCGTCGCCGCCTTCCACCGCTGGGTCCGTTTCGCCGTCGACCCCGCCTCGGCGCGCCTCTAATCGGCGGGCGTGGCCGGGGCGGCGGGGGGCGGTGCCGCCCCGTGACGCAGGCGCGGCAGGATCTGGCGGAACTTGACGGGCTCCCGCGTGGGGACGCCGTCGCGGCGGCAGAGCTCCTGGCAGAGCTTGTACGTGGCCCACGAGGCCAGCGGCGGCAGGGCGAAGAGGAGGATGCGGAACGACCACAGCACCGCGTTGACCGACAGACCGAACGTCACCGAGATCACGTCGGCCGCGCCGGCGAGGAAGCACACGCCGTAGAAGCCGAGGGTGGCGACGCCGAGGGCGGTGCGCACGGGGCGCTGGCGGGGGCGGTCGAGGATGTGGTGGGGCGCGTCGTCGCCGGTGACCCTGGCCTCCAGGAACGGCCATGCGTACAGCAGGCCGAACGTGACGCCGGCGAGCAGCACGGCCGGGAAGAACGGGTTCGGCACCTCGAAGCCAAAGGCGCGGATCTCCCAGTTGGGCATGATGCGGGCGGCGCCGTCGAGCCAGCCCATGTACCAGTCGGGCTGCGACGCGGCCGACACCTCGGCCGGGTCGAACGGGCCGTAGATCCACACCGGGTTGATCTGGAACACGCCGCCGAGGAACGACAGGACCGACCCGGTCAGGAAGAACAGTCCCACCGCCTTCAGCGCGTAGGTCGGCCACAGCCGCTCGCCCACGACGTTGTCCTCCTCGCGCCCCGGGCCGTCGAACTGCGTGTGCTTCTGGCGCACGACGATCGCCAGGTGGGCGGTGAGCAGCACGACGATGGCGGCGGGGATCAGGAGGATGTGGATGACGTAGAGCCGGCTGATGATGTCGGGGCCGGGGAACTCGCCGCCGAACAGCAGCGACGCCAGCCACGTGCCGGCGAGCGGGATCGACAGCGTGATCGAGTAGGCGATGCGCAGGCCGGTCCCCGACAGTTGGTCGTCGAGCAGCGAGTAGCCGGCGAAGCCGTTGAAGATGGCGAGCACCAGCAACGTGACGCCGATGACCCAGTTGAGCTCGCGGGGCCGGCGGAACCCGCCGGTGAAGAACACCCGGGCGAGGTGCACGACGATGGCGGCCAGGAACAGCAGCGCGGCCCAGTGGTGGATCTGGCGCATCACGAGCCCGGCCCGCACGTCGAAGCTGAGGTCGAGGGCTGACGCGTAGGCGGCCGTCATCTCGACTCCCTGCAGCGGCGCGTAGCTGCCCTGGTACACCACCTCGTTCTGGCTCGGGTCGAAGAAGAACGTCAGGTAGGTCCCGGTGAGCAGCAGGATCACGAAGCAGTACAGGGCCAGCTCGCCGATCATGAACGACCAGTGGTCGGGGAAGACCTTGTTGAGCGCGGTGCGGGCGAAGCCGGCCGTGCCCAGCCGTTCGTCGACGAAGCGGGCGAGGCGGCGGGTCAGCACGTCATGACCTGCGGACGGACCGTTGGCCGCCGTTGTTCCCGCCGCAGGTCCTTCCTGCGCCTCGATTCGATTCCGGGGCCCGGCGAAGGGGCTTCGCCGGCGCGGTCCAGGCCCACTTCATCTCAGCGGCCCCGGTCCCAGAACCCGGGGCCGACGGGCTCCATGAAGTCGGCCGTCGCCACGAGATAGCCGTCGTCGTCGGTGGCCAGCGGCAGCTGCGGCAGCGGCCGGGCGGCGGGGCCGAACACCGGGTTGGCGGCGTCGTACACGTCGAAGGTCGACTGGTGGCAGGGGCAGAGGAGCAGCCCCTCCTCGGCCTGGTACAGCCCGACCGGGCACCCCATGTGCGTGCACAGCTTCGAGTAGGCCACGACACCGTCGACGACGCCTGCGCCGTCCTCGACCCGCAGGTCGCGGTCCGGTCGGGTGCGGATCAGCAACGTGGGCGCGTCGGCCGCGTCGACGTGGCCCTCGGGCCAGACCGTGAGCAGCGAGTCGACGGGCAGGTCGTCGACCCGCACGGGCCGGCCGTCCTCGGTGACGACCCGCACCGGGAGGGAGTCGCCGTACGGGGTCTCCTTGAGGTCGCGGCCGGGGCGGGGGCCGAGCGAGCGGATCGGGAACAGCAGCGCGGCGCCGAAGGCGGTGAGCGCGGCGCCCGCGCTCAGCAGCACCCCGCGCCGGCCCTTGCCCTCGACCAGGGCCCGCTCCCCCGCGGCCAGGGCCTCGGTGAAGGCGGCGACCTCGGCCTCGGAGGAGGCCAGGGGGTGGCGGGCCTCGGTGACCTCGTCGTGGGGCGTCGACGCCTTGGCCCACACGACGATGCCGGCGCCGATGCCGCCGGACGTGACGGCGAGGAGCAGCCCCTCGGCCTGGGCCTGGCCGCCGCGGGCGTAGACGACGCCGAGGGCGACGGCTGCGATCGCGCTGATCAAGAAGCAGGCCGAGGCCCTGCGGTCGGCGTTCACAGCGATCCCTTCCGCCGCCGCACGGGTGAGCGGGTGCCGATCCAGTACGTCGCGCCGAGCAGGAGGGGGACGCCGAGGAACCAGCCGACGAACCCCTCGGGGATCGGCCCCAGCCGCCCGATGGGCAGGCCCCCGGGGTCGGCCGGCGCGTCGAGGTACTCGACGTAGCGCACGACGTCGGCGACCTCCGCCGCGGAGAGCGCCTCCTCCCCGAACACCGGCATCTGGCCCGGGCCCACGCGGATGGCGGCGGCGGTCTCGTCGGGCCGGGCCGGGGCCAGCGGCGGGGCCGCCCGCCCGTAGCTCAGGGCGCCGCCGGATCCCGAGGCGCTGTGGCAGGCCTGGCAGTTCTCGCGGAAGAGCTCGCCACCCCGCACCAGGTCGGCCGCCGCCACATCGACTTCCGGGAGCGTCGGGCCGTCGCCCAGCGAGGCGACGTAGGCGACCAGCGCGGCGATCTGCTCCTCGTCGTAGGCGGGGTCCTTGCGGCGGGGCTGCTCCTCGCTGTTGGCCAACGGCATGCGCCCGGTCGAGAGGTAGTAGAACGCGGCGGCCTCGCCGGAATCGGCCACCGGCGGGCCCCGGAGGTTCCCGGCGTCGTCCTCGGCGCCGCCGCCGTCCTCGCCGTGGCACGACGAGCAGCCCTCCAGGTAGAGGCGCTCCCCCTCGGCCTCGGGGTCGCCACCGGCGGCGGCCGGGGGCGGGACGAGCACGACCGCCGCGCCCGCCAGCGCGACAAGGGCGACGGCGGGGGCGACCCTCACGACAGCACGTACACCGTGAGGAAGACCGCGACCCACACGACGTCGACGAAGTGCCAGTACGCCGCGCACACCTCGACGGTGGCGCCCGCCGGCGCCCGTGAGCGGCCGGCGACGGCTGCCGCGACGGCGCCCATGAACAGCACGCCCCCGGCGACGTGGAGGGCGTGGAAGCCGGTGAGCAGGTAGAAGATCGAGCCGTAGGCGTGGGAGTCGATGCCGAACCCGTCGCCCGCCCACTCGGCCAGGGTGTTGGCCAGGAACACGGTGCCGAGCAGCGCGGTGACGCCGAGCCAGCGACCGGCCCGGGCCCGGTCGCCCCGGTGGGCGGCCGCCACCGCGAGGTGGATCGTGCCGCTGGAGAGGATGAGCACGGCGGTGGCGGCGGCCGTCCGGGCCACCTCGAGCTCGACCCCCTCCGCCGGCCACCGCTCGGCGCCGGCCCGCAGCGTGAACCAGGCGGCGAAGAAGCCGGCGAAGAACATCAGCTCCGAGGCCAGCCACACGACCACGCCGACGCCCAGGGCGCTGGGGGCGCGACCCGTGCCGGAGCTGCGGGCCGACTCGGAGCGGTCGCTCGTCGGCGCCACGGCCGTCACGGCTGCCGGTCTACACCGTTGGCGCAGCTTCGACCCAGCGGCGTGGTTACGGTCGCCGGCGATGGTCGACCCCGCCGCGCTCGCCGTGGTGGCGGTGGCCGCCGTCGCCTACGCCGTGGGGGTGCGGCGGCTGGCGACGGTCAAGGACCGGGCCTGGCC
>JACDCH010000279.1 GCA_013694495.1 Acidimicrobiia bacterium
GGCGCTGACCGCGATGCCGACGAGCGGGCCGATGGGGTCGGCGCGCAGCGCGAGGTAGGCGACGACGAGGCCCGAGACCAGCGCGTTCAGGGCAAACGTGCGGATGATCGCGTCGGTGCCGTACTCGTCGAACGCCAGGCGGAGGTGGAGGGCGCCGCCGACGAGCACCAGCAAGGCCCCGACGACGCGGAACGGGAGGGCGACGGTGCGGCGGAGGAACGCGCCGACGGTGGCGTCGAGGTTCACGTCGTCACCGTCACGGTGCCGCGCATGTTCGGGTGGATCCCGCAGACGTACTCGTAGGTGCCGGCCGCATCGAAGGTGACGGCGTACGTGCCGCCCTGCGCGAGGTCGTCGGAGGCACCGACTGGCGAGTCGCCGGGGGCGACGACGGTGTGGACGAAGGCGTCCTCGTTGGTCCAGGTGACGGTCTCCCCGACGCGGATCGTCGGGTCGGGTGTGAACGTGAACGCCGCGATCGCCACCGCCCCGGTCGCCGGCGCGCCACCACCTTCGGCGACGGCCGCGGGCGCACCGCCCGCGGTCACCAGCGCCGCAATCGCTCCGGCGGCGAGCACCGCCCCGGCCCCGGCTACCAGCAGTTCCATCGGACGTCGCACGGCGCACCTTCCTGATCGTCGAACCGCAGCCGGCTCACCCCTTCTACGGAGCGGAACCGGTCCGGGACGGCGCGAAGGAGCCCGGCGGTCGGACCGCCGGGCTCGGAATCGCAGATCGATGGGTTGCGCTAGCCGCTGTACGCCGCCTCGGTGTTGGCGAACACGTCCGGCACCGGGTACTGGCCGAGGGCGAACAGGAGCACGGCTTCGTGCTGGCGGTCGATGCACAGGATCGAACCGGCGAGTTCGATGGCGGCCGGGTCCTCCAGCACCGGGAGGGCGCCGAGGTAGGTCGCCGAGGCGATGCCCTCCAGGGTCAGCGCCAGGTTGGCCGCGCCGGCGACGTCGGTCACCTCGGCGAACATGCCGTTCACCGTCTCGGCCAGATCGGCCGGCGGTTCCGTGACCTCTTCCTCGCCGGCACCGGTGAGGACCTCGTTCCAGGCATCCAGGTGCTCCTGGTGCTGGGCCATGGCGACAGTGACGAACTCGGCGACGGCCGGGGGGACCTCGCCGAGGGCCCCGCTGCCCGCGGCGTCGAGGGCGGCGCCGTACGTGCTGACCGCGAGCACCTCCAGGGAGGCGGCCAGGGCCGCGACCGCAAGGTCGCCGGTGAGCTCCGTTCCGCCGGCGGTGGTGGTCGTGGGCTCCTCCGCCGGTGCCGTGGTCGACGTCGAGCCGGCGGCGCCACCAGCGGTGGTGGTGGTCCCGCCGGCCGTGTCGTCGTCGCCGCAGGCGGCGAGGAGGGCGCCGGCGGCGAGGACGCCGCCGCCGAGGAGGAAGCGGCGCCGGTTCGGGGCCGCGGTCGTGGTTTCGGTTTCGGTGGTGGTGTCGGCCATCAGAGGGCTCCTTCTTCGGGCGGGCTGGCGAGCTGGGGTTCCTCGAACGCAGCCGGGAAGGCGACGCTGCCGGCCGCGGCGGGCAAGGCCGCCAGATCGGTCGGGATGGCGATCAGCTGCGGAGCACCACCCGCGAGCAGCGCGCCGACAGCGCGCAGCGTGGCGAGGTGCTGGGTCTCGACGGCCATGACGCTGCCCATGAGGGCCTTGATGTCCGGCTCGGTCAACAGGCTGAGGTTGGCCAGGTACGTGTCCTGGGCCACCTCTTCGAGCGTGGACGCCAAGGCGACAACCGCTGGGTAGTCGACGAGGCCGGGGGTGGCCTCCTCCACGATCGGGGTGTACTTCGGGTTCGTGCCGGTCTGCTCGGCGCCGCCGAGGGCGACGGCCTGGGCGTTGAACGCCGCGCCGTGTTCTGTGTGCTGGGACATCGTCGTCTCCGCGAAGGCGACCACGGTCGCGTTCTCCGCGAAGAACGGCAGCCCCAACGCCGCCGCGTACGCGGCGACGGCCAGGTTCTCCAGCGACGACGCCGTGTTCAGGATCTGCACGTCGACGTTCTCCTGGGCCGCCACGGGGCGGGCCACGATCCCGGCGATGGCAGTCCCGATCCCGGTGCCCAACAGGCCCCGGGCGGCGAGGGCGCCCATCCCGAACCCGCCCCGCTGCAAGATCCGGCGGCGCTGCACGCCGTACTCCCGGACCGCGTCGAGATCCACCGGCCGGCCCCGACGGGACCCGCCGATCTCGCGCAAGTCGCTCATACCGGCTGCGAGCGAACGGCGGGCATCGGACTGCAAGTCCTCCGACTCCACGATCAACTCGTTCAGCCTCGGTTCGTCCAACCTCATCTGCGACCTCCATC
>JACDCH010000055.1 GCA_013694495.1 Acidimicrobiia bacterium
GGTAGCGGTGGAGCGCCTCGAGGCGGGCGCCGCCGACGCCGCCTTCTGCGCGGTGCGGCCCCCGGGGCACCACGCCCGGCCGCGCGGGGCCATGGGTTTCTGCCTCCTCAACAACGTCGCCGTCACGGCCGCCTCGTTGGCCGAGCGGGGCGAGCGCGTGCTGGTCGTCGACTACGACGCCCACCACGGCAACGGCACCCAGGACGCGTTCTGGGACGACCCGCGGGTGGCGTTCGTGTCCCTCCACCAGTGGCCGCTCTACCCGGGCACGGGCGCGCTCGAGGAAGTGGGCGGCCCCGGCGCCCGGGGGAAGAACGTCAACGTGCCGCTGCCGGCGGGCGCCACCGGCGACGCCTACCTCGCCGCCGTCGACGAGATCGTGGTCCCGCTGGCCGACGCGCACGGCGCCACCTGGTTGCTGCTGTCGGCCGGCTTCGACGCCCACCGCGCCGACCCGCTCACCGGCCTCGGGCTCTCCTCCGGCGACTACGCCGACCTCACGGCGCGGCTCGCCGCGGTCGTCGCGCCGGGACGGGTCGTGGCCTTCCTCGAGGGGGGCTACGACCTCGACGCCCTTGGCAACTCGGCGGCGGCGTGTGTCGCCGCGCTCGCCGGCGAACGCCTCACACCGGAGCCGGTCACCAACGGCGGGCCCGGTCGGGAGGTCGTGCGGGCCGCACGCATCGTCCACGACATCGCCGTCGACGGCGACGCCTGAGCCCGTTCGCCGTCACTCGCTTCGCTCCGTTCCGGCGAGTTGGGTGCCCTCGCTCCGCTCGGTCGTCTCGGTCCTCGGCCGAGTTCGACCCCCGGCGCCTCCCGGCGGTCGCCAGGCGCGTCGGCGCCACGGACTTGCTCCTCCACGACACCTCGCCGCTCGGTCGGGCGGTCACCTCAAGGGCAGAGGTACCGCCGCCGACGGGACCACGGTGACGACCCTCGATGACCTGCTGCGCCAACTGGTCGACTCTGGCGGCACCGACCTCGTCGTGAAGGCGGGCTCGCCGCCGCGGATCCGGGTGGGGGGCGAGCTGGTGGCCCTGCCGGTGGCCGCGCTCGAGGCGTACGCGGTGGCCGCCCTCGTCGACGACATCGCCCCTCCGGCCCGCGCCGCCGACCTCGTCGAGCGGGGCGAGACCGACTTCGCCCACGGTGTCGCCGGGGTGGGGCGTTTCCGGATCGGGGCGTACCGCCAGCGGGGCAGCGTCGCCGTGATCTGCCACCGGGTGGCACCGGGCCTCTTGTCCGCCGAGGAGCTGGGCCTGCCGCCGGTGCTGGATCGGCTGTGCGACGTCGGGCGGGGTCTCGTGCTCGTCGTCGGCCCGGCGGGCTCGGGCGTGAGCACGACGATGGCGGCCCTCGTCGACCACGTGAACGCCACCCGCTCCTGCCACGTGGTCACCGTCGAGCGGCCCATCGAGCACCTCCACACCGACCGGCGGGCCATCGTCTCGCAGCGGGAGGTAGGCACCGACACCCCGTCGGTGGCAGCCGCCGTCAACGGCGCCAGCCGCCAGGGCGCCGACGTCATCGCCGTGGGCGAGGTCGCCGACCTGACCGACCTCCGGGCCGTCCTCGAGGCGGCCGAGCTCGGCGCGCTGGTGCTCGTCGCCTTCTCCGCGTTGTCGTCGACCGAAGCGCTCGTGCGGCTCGTCGAGACCTTCCCCGAGGCCGACCGGCGCCGGGCCCGGATCGTGCTGAGCACCGTGCTGCGGGGCGCGCTGAGCCAGCGCCTGCTGGAGCGGGCCGACGGGCGCGGCCAGGTCGGGGCGTACGAGGTCGTCCTCGCGTCGACCAAGGTGACGGACTGCATCACCGGCGGCGAGCTGGGCCAGATCCGGCGCCTGATCGCCGAGAGCGAGTACAGCGGCATGCAGACGATCGACCGGGCCTTGGAGCTCCTCGCCAGCGAGGGGCTGGTGTCGGTGGGGGCGGCCGTGGCGGCCGCCGAGGCCCCCGACGAGCTCCGGCTCGCCCTCGGATCGTTGCTCAGTCGGGCGTGATTGACCGGTAGGGCAGAAAAGTCCTAAGGCCGTCGGGTTTGTCTGCCGAACGTTCTCCGATGCATCGGATCTTCGCCCGCCGTTCCGTACGCACTACCGTGCACAGCGTGTCCAGGCCTCTCTCTCGCTCTTCACGCTCGATGCTGGCGGTCGCCCTCGTGGGCGGACTCGTCGCGTCCCTCGGCGTCGCGCCCGCCCAGGCGGCGCCGGCAGCGCCCACAGCACCGACACCGCTGGTCGCGGCCGGTCCGTTCTCGGCCGACGCCGACGCGAGCCTCCTGAGGATCGACCTGCCGGCCCTGTCGCCGCCGGTCCTCCCGCAGACGAACGTCGACGTCGGGCGCTCCCAGGCGTCGACCGACTCCGACGGCGACCTCGACGGCGGCGACGCCGGCGCCCAGCGCACGGCCG
>JACDCH010000281.1 GCA_013694495.1 Acidimicrobiia bacterium
GGTGGTGGTCATCGGCAACGCCGACCGGTTCGACGCGGCGACCTCACGGGTCGTCTTCTTCGACGAGCGGCTCACGGCCGCCGCTGCCCTGGTGGCCGAGGGCGCCGGCGTCGCCGCCCCCGAGCGCGACACCGGGCCGAACCCGAACGACCTGGTCGACATCACCCTCGTCGTGGGGGCCGACCTGGCCAGCGCCTACGGTCTCCTGCCGCGTGGCTGACATCGACGAGGAGAGCACCCGCTGGGCCATCGAGGCGGCGCGGGCCGCCGACGCCAAGTCCGGCGTCGAGACGGTGGTGCTGGCCGTGGGCGCGCTGCTGGCCATCACCGACCACTTCGTCATCACCCACGGCCGCAACCCCCGCCAGGTGCGCACGATCGCCGACGAGATCGAGCGCGCCCTCACCGAGGCGGGCGGGCCGAAGCCGCTGCGGATCGAGGGCCTCGACGAGCTCACCTGGGTGCTGCTCGACTACGGCCCGTTCGTGGTCCACGTCTTCGACGAGGACGCCCGGAACTACTACGAGCTCGAGCGCCTCTGGGCCGACGTGGCGAAGGTCGACTGGCAGGTGCCGGTCGACGAGGCGGCGTCGAGCCCGATCTCGCAGTAGCTCCCGGCTGCTAGCCGGAGCGGCGGCGCCGGGGCGCCCGCTTGCCCGCGCCCGCCTGCTTGGCCCGGGCGGCGTCGACCGTCCCGGCCTCCTCGATCGTCCACCGGCCGATGTCGTCGCAGCGGAGGCGGGCCAGCGGAACCCCCGGGAGGGCCCGGTCGCTGACCGCCAGCACGGTGTGGCCCTGCGCCTTGGCCCGGTCGGCCACGGCGAGGATGAAGCCGTGGGTGCCGTCGATGGCGCCCGCCGGGGCGCAGGTGATCAGCCGGGCCACGATGTCGGCCTCGAAGCGGCCCTGCTCCTCGCCGACGAGGTTCCACTTCAGGGCCGGGTCGGCGATGACGGCGACCTGGTCGCCCGGGCGGTTCCGCTCGAGGTGCAGCACGGCGTGGTGGAGCTGCGCCAGGGACGGCGCGGGCCGGCGCCACCCCGCCAGCGTGTCCGCGTCGAGCAAGAGCAGCGTCTGTCCCACCGGGTCAGGCACCGTAGTGGCGCAGCCATCCCCGAACGCGGAACGGGCCGGCGGGAGGCGCCGGCCCGTCGTGCGGTGGAGCTAAGGAGAATCGAACTCCTGACCCCTTCCATGCCATGGAAGTGCTCTACCAACTGAGCTATAGCCCCGCGGGAGGGCCGACGGTACACGTCACCGCGCGACGCCCGCCAACCATTGGGAGCCTGCTGAGCAGGCATGTGCCCGCCTCGCCGGCCGGGAACGCCGCTCGCGTCGTCGTCCTCCTCGACAGGGGACCCCGCCCTGCCTTCGTCGTCCTCCTTGCGAGCGACGCCCCCGGCTCGCCGAGCCGAGCACGGCCTACTCAGCAAGCTCCCCACGCAACGGGTGCCAGCGTCCGGAGGGGCCCTCGGTACGCTCGCCTGCCCTATGGCCGGGCCCCCGTACGACATCCAGGCGACCGAGCGGAAGTGGCAGGAGCGCTGGCGCGACGGTGGGACCTACGAGATCGACATCGACGACCCGCGCCCGCCGTTCTACGTGCTGTGCATGTACCCCTACCCCTCGGGTCCCGCCCACCAGGGCCACGTCCGCAACTACACGTTCGGCGACCTGATCACCCGGTTCCGCACGATGAACGGCTACGGCGTGCTGAGTCCGATCGGGTTCGACAGCTTCGGCCTCAACGCCGAGAACGCGGCCATCAAGACCGGCACCCACCCCCGCACCTTCACCGACGCCCGCATGGCCGAGCTGACCTCGAGCCTGGTCCGCATCGGCGCCGCCTACGACTGGCGCCGGCTCGTCTTCAGCCACCAGCCGGAGTACATCCGTTGGTCGCAGTGGATCTTCCTGCGCATGTTCGAGGCCGGCCTCGCCTACCGGGCCAACGCTCCGGTCAACTGGTGCCCGGGCTGCCAGACGGTGCTGGCCAACGAGCAGGTCCTTTCCGACGGCACCTGCGAGCGCTCGGGCGACGTGGTCACCAAGCGCGACCTCGAGCAGTGGTTCTTCAAGATCACGGCCTACGCCGACCAGTTGCTCGACGACATGGCGTCGCTGGCGTGGCCCGACCGGGTCAAGACCATGCAGCGCAACTGGATCGGCCGCTCCGAAGGGGCCGAATTCGACCTGCCGGTGGTCGGCTCCGACCGGGCCATCCGGGTGTACACCACCCGCCCGGACACGAGCTTCGGCATGACCTACGTCGTGCTGGCGCCCGAGCACCCGCTGGTGGTCGAGCTGACGGCGCCCGACCGGCGGGCCGAGGTCGAGGCCTTCGTCGACCACGCCCGCAACACGAGCGAGGTCGACCGGCTGTCGTCGGTGGGCACGCTCTCGAAGCGGGGCTGTGCCATCGGCGCCGAGGCGGTCAACCCGTTCACCGGTGAGCCCGTGCCGATCTACGTGGCCGACTACGTACTGTCCACGTACGGCACGGGGGCGATCATGGCCGTGCCCGGCCAGGACCAGCGCGACTGGGACTTCGCCGTGGCCCACGACCTCGCCATCGTCCGCACGGTCCAGCCGCCCGACGACTTCGAGGGCGACGCCTACGTCGGCGACGGGCCGGCCATCAACAGCCGTTGGCTCGACGGGCTCGCCGTCGCCGAGGCCAAGGCCAAGGCCATCGACTGGCTCGAGGCCGAGGGCATCGGCGAGCGCAAGGTCAACTACCGCCTACGCGACTGGCTGCTGAGCCGGCAGCGCTTCTGGGGCTGCCCCATCCCGATCGTCTACTGCCCCGACCACGGCGTGGTGCCCGTGCCCGACGACCAGCTGCCGATCGTCGCCCCCGACGACGTCGAGTTCCTGCCCACGGGCGAGTCGCCGCTGAAGCACCACGAGGGCTTCCTGAACACGACCTGCCCCACCTGCGGCGGCCCCGCCGTGCGCGAGACCGACACGATGGACACGTTCGTCGACTCGTCCTGGTACTTCCTGCGCTTCTGCGACCCGTGGAACGAGGACCGTCCGTTCGACGCCGACGCCGTCGCCCACTGGATGCCGGTGGGCCAGTACATCGGCGGCGTCGAGCACGCCATCCTCCACCTGATGTACGCCCGCTTCTTCACGAAGGCGCTGGCCGACCTCGGCGTCGCGCCCAAGGAGATGCGGGAGCCCTTCGCCCGGCTGTTCACCCAGGGGATGATCCGGCTGGGTGGCTCCAAGATGTCGAAGACCAAGGGCAACCTGTCCACCCCGGAGGACTACTTCGACACCATCGGCGCCGACGCGCTGCGGCTCGGCCACCTCTTCGTGGCGCCGCCCACCGACGACGTCGACTGGGAGAGCTTCGGCACCGACGGCGTCTCGCGCTTCGTGAGCCGGCTGTGGCGGGTCGCCGACCCCGAGAGCGACGCCGTCCCCGCAGCCGAGGGCGCAGCGGTGGCCGAGGTCGACCGGGCCGCGCACCGGCTGATCGAGCGGATCACGGAGGACTACGAGCGCTGGTCGTACAACACGGCCGTCGCCGCGTTCATGGAGTTCGTGAACCTGCTGCACAAGCAGGGCACGACGCCGTTCGCGGTCGACACGCTGCTGCTGCTGGCCGCCCCCGCCGCCCCCCACGTGACGGCTGAGCTGTGGGAGCGGCGCCACCCCGGCGGCCACGTCCACGAGGAGCCGTGGCCGGTGGCCGACACCGCGCTGACGAGCGTCGACACCGTCGAGATGGTCATCCAGATCAACGGCAAGGTGCGCGACAAGGCGCAGGTGGCGGCGACGATCAGCGAGGCCGCGGCCGAGGAGGTGGCGATGGCGTCGCCCAAGGTCGTCGAGGCATTGGCCGGCGCGGCTCCGAAGCGCGTCATCGTGCGCCAGCCCAAGCTCGTCAACATCGTCGCCGAGTGACCCGAGTCGGAGGTTGATGGTGGTATCCGGCGAGTCAGGGGCGTCGCTCGCAAGGACCACGACGCAGGCTGGGAGGACCCAGTCAATGGAGGAGGACGCCGCGAGCGGCGTTCCTGGCCGCCGGGACCGCAGTCGAATTTCCGACTCGGGTCACTGATGGGGCCCCCGACGCCGCCGCGGCTCGTCGCCTGCGACCTCGACGGCACCCTGATCGCCCGCGACAACGTGCTGTCGCCCCGGGTCGATGCGGCCGTCTCGGCGGCCATCGATGCGGGGCTCTGGGTCGTGGCGGTCACCGGCCGGCCGTGGCAGATCACCCTCGAGATCGCCCGGGCCCACCGGCTGCTGCCCGCCGCGGTCTGCTCCAACGGCGGGGTGCTGGTCGACGTCGAGAGCGGCAAGGTCGAGCACACGGGCCTCGAGGACGGTGCGGTGGCCGGCCTCATCGACCGGGTGCGCGACGCGGTGCCCGGCGTCGTGTTCGCCGTCGACACCGTCGATCGCCTCGTCCACGAGCCCGAGTTCATGGACGCCGGCCTCTACTGGGACCCAGGCGAGGGGCCGGGGGACCTCGCGCCCCACCTCGACGCCGACGTGATCAAGGTCATCGCCCGGCGGCCGGGCATGCCGGCGGAGGTCCTCGCCGGCCTGCTCGACCACGAGGTGCTCGCCGGGGCTGCCGCACCGGGTCACGGCGGGGGCGAGTGGGTCGAGCTCATGCCCGTCGGGGTGAGCAAGGCCTCAGGGCTCGCGCTCCTCTGCGAGCGGCTGGGCGTCGACGCGGCCGAGGTGGTCGCCGTGGGCGACGAGTGGAACGACGTCGCCATGGTCGAGTGGGCCGGTACGGGTGTGGCCGTGGGCGACGCGCCGGCCGCCCTCCTCGCCGCCGCCGACCGGGTGGTCCCGTCGGCCGCCGACGACGGCGTCGCCGCGCTGCTGGAGGAGCTCGTGGGGGACCACTAGACGGGCTGGACGGTCTGGAACCAGCGCCGGTGGCGGGGGACGTTGAGCAGCGTGAGCCACACGACGGCCGCCCCGACGACCACCGGCGTCTTGTCGTCGAGCACGAGCAGGACGCCCCAGACGAGGGCGGCGGCCGCCAGCACGAGCTGCAGGAGCCAACCGGCCCGCCCGCCGTTCCAGCTCGTGCCGACCACGAGCGCGCCGAGGATGGCCACGCCGACGGCGGCGGCCACGTCGAGCGGGCTCAGCTCGCTGTCGAGCGTGCCGTTGCCGAGCAGGACGATGGCGCCCGCGCCGGCGGCGACGAACTGCAGGACGGCGAGGGCGGTGACGAGGAGGGGCCGGGACATCGGCCCGCCACCGTAGGCGGGACGCCCCCGCAGGTCCGGCGAACCGGCCGGCAGGGCCGTAACCGAACCGCAACGTCGGGGGTCAGAGCATCCGATGTCCGAACTGCTCCTGACCCTGGCCGAGCGACTCGAGGCGGCTG
Organism: Acidimicrobiia bacterium; assembly: GCA_013694495.1. Taxonomy (GTDB): domain Bacteria; phylum Actinomycetota; class Acidimicrobiia; order Acidimicrobiales; family JACDCH01; genus JACDCH01. Next base: position 5,369 of record JACDCH010000281.1, read on the forward strand.
CCGGCCGCCCCGGTGGCGCCGGCGTGACCTTCACCGTCAACGGCGCCGAGGACGTCGTGCCCTACGGGCAGCTCCTCGACGAGGCGCAGGCCATGGCCGCCGCCCTCCAGGCCCGGGGTGTCAACCCCGGCAGCCACGTCGCCCTGCTCGGCCCCACCACCCGCCCGCTCGCCACCGCCATCGAGGCGGTGTGGCTCTGCGGCGCGACCCTCGTGATCCTGCCCCTGCCGATGCGGCTCGGGTCGATCGAGGAGTTCGCCGCCGCGAGCCGGGCCCGTATGAAGGCCGCCGACATCACGCTCGTGCTCGTCGACCCGGACCTGGCCCCGTTCATCGAGCCCCAGCCCGGCGACCCGGTGATGGTGTCGCTGGCCGAGGTGGTCGCCGGTCCCGGCCGCCCCGCCGCCGCCGACTTCGACCGGCCGGCCTACGACGCCGACGCGCTCGCCGTGCTCCAGTTCACGTCGGGCAGCACGGCCGAGCCCAAGGGCGTCATGCTCCCGAACCGCACGATCTGCGCCAACCTCGACGGCATCGCCGCGGCGGCGCGGCTCGACCCCGCTACCGACGTGCTCGTGTCGTGGCTGCCGCTGTACCACGACATGGGGCTCGTGGGTCTCTTCATGCTCCCCACCACCACCGCGTCGCCGCTGGTCCTGGGCGCCCCCCAGGACTTCCTGGCCGCGCCGATCCGGTGGATGGAGTGGCTGTCGAAGTACAAGGGGACGGCCACTGCCGGCCCCAACTTCTCGTACGTCCTCGCCGCCCGGGCGCTGAAGGGCGCGACGGACCTCGATCTCTCGCCGCTGCGGGTCGCGCTCAACGGCGCCGAGCCGGTCGACCCCGACTCGGTCGAGTCGTTCATCGCCGCCGCCGCGCCCCACGGCATGCGGCCCGGGGCCGTGTACCCGGCGTTCGGCATGGCCGAGCTCATGATCGGCGGGTCGTTCCCGGTGCCGATGACCGGCCTGGTCACCGACTGCGTCGACCGCCGGGTGCTCGAGGTCGAGCGCTACGCCGCGCCCGTGGCCGTCGGCGCCCAGGGGGCCCGGCGGCTCGCGCTGCTCGGCCCGGCCGTGCCCGGCCTGGAGCTGCGGATCTGCGACCCCGAGACGGGCGAGGTCCGCGCCGATCGCGAGGTCGGCGAGCTGCAGATCCGGGGCACTTCCGTGACCCCGGGCTACTACCGGCGGCCCGACGCCAACGAGGCGAGCTTCGAGGGGGACTGGCTCAAGACGGGCGACCTCGCCTACCTGCTCGAGGGCCAGCTCGTCGTGTGCGGGCGCATCAAGGACGTGATCATCGTCGGGGGCCGGAACGTGTTCCCCGAGGACGTCGAGCGGGCCGTGTCCGGCGTCGGCGGCGTCCGAGCCGGCAACGTCATCGCCTTCGGCGTCGACGGCCGGCGCGGCAAGGAGTCCCTCGTCGTCGTGGCCGAGACGAAGGAGCCCGACGTCGAGACCACCCGCAAGTCGGTGGCCGAGAAGGTGCGCGAGGCCGTGGGCATCCCGGCCAAGGAGGTCGTGCTGGTGGCGCCGGGAACGCTCCCGAAGACGTCGTCGGGGAAGCTCCAGCGCTCGCTGTGCAAGCAGCGGTACCTCGACGAACAGCTCACGCCGGCGGGCTGATCTGCCGATGGAGTGACGGGTCGCGCATCGGGGTGCCGGACCCACCCCGGTGCGGCGCAGCACCGCCCCCGACAACGGTGTCGGGGGCGGTGCCGCGCGACCTACCGTGCGCAGCGCATGGGTGAGGAGCGCATCGACCTCGACCCACCGCTGCCGGGGCTGGCCACGAAGGCGACGATCACGTTCCTGAGCCCGACGCAGGGCCTCCTCGGGCGCTCGAAGCCGGTCGGCCGGGCCGAGGCCGACCGGGCCGAGCTCGTCGTCACGTTCGACGGCCGGGTGGAGGAGCGCGAGCTCGACCTCGCCGGCGTCGACGCCTACCTCGCCGAGGTGCGGGCGTTCCAGGCCCGGGTGGCGGCCAAGCGGGCAGCCAACGAGGCCGAACGGCGCACACCGGAGGAGCACGCGCGGGTCAGGGCCGAGCGCCGAGCGGCGATCCGCCCCGACTGCCCTCACTGCGGGGCAGCCCGCGAGTACCGCGGCGTCCGCCACCTCCTGACCGCCGGGAACCCCGGCGGGTTGGCGTACGCCGACCCCGCCCACTGGGGGACGGGCATGGAGGCGGTCCACCTCTACGTCTGCCCGCTGTGCGGTTCGATGGCGTGGTTCGCTGTCGGCCCGCTGGAACACCCGCTCGGGACCTGACGCCTCTCCTCCATGCAGCGGGTGTCGATCGTGGGCAACAGCGGGTCGGGCAAGACCACGCTCGGGCGGGCGCTGGCCGCCGCGCTCGGCGTGCCGTTCGTCGAGATCGACTCGCTCGTGCACCAGCCGGGTTGGGCCGAGTTGTCGCGCGAGGAGCTGCGGAAGCGGGTCTCGTTGCTGATCGCCGCCGACGGCTTCGTCATCGACGGCAACTACCGGTCGCGGGTCGGCGACCTCGTACTGGGCCGGGCCGACACCGTCGTGTGGCTCGACCTCCCGAAGTGGACGGTGCGGCTCCGGGTGTTGCGGCGCACGCTGCGCCGCGCCGTGACCCGCCAGGAGCTGTGGAACGGCAACAAGGAGCCGTGGTCGAACCTCTACTCGCGCGACCCGACGCGGAGCGTCGTCGTGTGGTCGTGGACGCACCACGAGGCGTATCGCGCGCAGTACGAGCAGGAGATGGCGGAGACGGCGGGCGCAGTGCGGTGGGTGCGCCTCCGCTCGGCGGCCGAGGTGCGGCGCTTCTTGACCGCCGCCCGGGTCAGCCCGCCTGCAGCGCCTTCATGACCGGCGTCCAGCGCTTGGGGTCGGCCTTGTACGGGGCGTAGAAGCTGATGCGTGTGATGCAGTCGCCGTAGCGCTTCAGCAGCTCCGGCGCGACCTGCTCGGGCTCGGCGACCACGGCGAACGTGTTGAGGATCTCGTCGTCGATGAGCGTGCCCATCTCCACCCACTTGCCCTGCTTCGAGAGGCCGTTGAGCTCCTCCTGCAGCCCGCCCCAGCCGTGCAGCTCGAGCACGCCCTTGTACGCCGGCGTGGAGCCGTAGAACGCGATCTGCTGGCGGACGCCTTCGGCCGCCTTGACCATGGCCTCCTCGTCGGCGCCCGTGACGACGAAGCTCGGACCGGCGATCTCGAAGCCCTCGAGCGTCTTGCCCGCCTTGGCCCGGCCCCGCTCGAGGGCGGGGAGGGTGACCTCGCGCAGGTAGCGCTCGGTGGTGAAGCCGTGGCACAGGAACCCGTCGCACACCTCGCCCGCGACCTCGGTCATGAGCTGGCCCACGCCGGCGAGGAACACCTTCGAGGCGCCGTGCTCGTTGGGCCCCGGGTCGAAGAACGGGGTCATGAGCGTGTGCTGGTAGAAGTCGCCGCGGAAGTCGAGCTTCGTGCCGTTGTGCCACGCGTCCCAGATGGCCCGCATGGCGGAGATGAACTCACGCATGCGGGGGGCCGGGTGCGACCACGGCATCGAGAAGCGCTTCTCGATGTGCGGCTTGATCTGGCTGCCGAGGCCGAGCACGAAGCGACCGTTGGAGAAGCTCTGCAGGTCGTTGGCGGTCACCGCCGTGGTCATCGGGCTGCGGGCGAACGCCACCGCGATCGAGGTGCCGATCTCCAGCTTCTCGGTGTGCTCGGCGGCCAGCAGGCAGGCGAGGAACGGGTCGTGGCTGGTCTCCGCCGTCCAGGCCCCGTCGTAGCCGGCAGCCTCCGCGTCCTTCGCCGTGCTCGCGCTGCTGGCGGTGTCGAAGCTGATGCCTCCGTCGACCTTCATGCCCGGACCCTAGGCGAGAACTTGACCAGGCGGTCAAGTGGCGCCGTCAGGGACCGCCCTGCTCCCGAAGGAAGCGCTCGAGCTCGGCGGCGAGCTCGTCGCCCGAGGGCAGCGGCCCGGACCCGAGCCCGGCGCCCCCGCCCAGCGAGTCGTCGTACAGCTCCTCGAGGCGGCGCACCATCTCGAGGTGCTCGGGGTTCGAGCTCACGAGCTCGTCGATGCGCTGCCGCGTGGTCTCGGCCGCCTGGCGGAGGTCGCCGACCGGGAGCGAGAGGCCGCCGATCTCGGCCAGGCCGTCGACCAGGGCGGCCGACGAGGCGGGCGAGGGCATGGCCGACGCGTAGTGCGGCACCTGGGCCCACAGGCCGATGGCGGGGACGCCCACGTCGTGCGAGCGCCGCTCGAGGGCGGCGTGGATCCCGGCCGGCACGTCGATGGTGCTGCGCACCTGGCAGTGTCGGGCGAGGTCCTCGTCGGACGCGGAGCAAGCGAGCTGCGTGAGGCGCGTGTGGGGGACGGGCGCCGGGTAGGCGCCGAGGGTCACGGTGAGGCGGGCGCCGAGGTCGAGGGCGAGGTCCATGGCCTCGCGGGTGAACGCCCGCCAGAGGTGGTCGGGCTCGGCCCCCACCAGCAGGAGGATGTCGTTGCCGTCCTCGTCGCTGGCGGCCCGCAGCTCGATGCCCGGCCACGACAACCCGGTGAGGAGGCCCTGCTCCAGGTGCATCACCGGCCGCCGGGCCCGCTGGTCGAGCAGCACGTCGGCGTCGAAGGTTGCCACCGTCACCGTCTCGAGGCCGTCGAGCAGCGCCGTGCGCGCGTTCTGGGCGCCGAGGCCGGCGTCGACCCAGCCGTCGAGGATGCAAACCAGGACCGGCGCCTCGAGGTCGGGTCGCTCGACGACTTCGTAGAGCTCGGGCACGGTGGGCTCCTGGCTCAGATCCCGGCGCGGTCGGCGACGACGGCCGCCTGCTCGGCGAGCATGGCGACCTGCTTCTCGAACGCCTCGAAGCCGGAGGCGTCGCCCATGGCTCCGCCCGCGTAGCGCGAGTAGACGCCCTCGATGATGCAGGCCAGCTTCCAGTAGCCGAAAGCGACGTAGAAGTCGAGGCTCGACACATCACGGTCGGACGCCTTGGCGTAGCGGGCAACCATCTCGGTCCGGTCGAGGAACCCCGGCGCAGCAGTGGGCGCGCCGAGCAGCGCGGCCTTCGTGTCGTCGGCCTCGGTCCAGTACACGAGCAGCAGCCCGACGTCGGCCAAGGGGTCGCCGAGCGTGCAGATCTCCCAGTCGAGCACCGCGGCGATCGTGCCGTCGTGACCGAGCATGCAATTGTCGAGGCGGTAGTCGCCGTGGACGATCGCCGTCCCCTGTTGCTCGGGGATGGCGGCCGACAGGCGGTCGTGCAGCTCGTGGACGAGGGGCACGGGCCGCTTCGTGAGCGCGTTCGACGCCTCGAACTGCGAGTACCACCGCTTCAGCTGGCGGGCGATGTACCCTTCGTGCTTGCCGAGGTCGCCGAGCCCGACCGCCTCGACGTCGACGGCGTGGATGCCGGCGAGCACGTCGACCACGGACTCGCCGGCCCGGCGGCGCTGGTCGATGTCGAGCAGCTTCTCGGCGGTCGCCGCGTCGCGGATGACGTTCCCGTCGACGAACCCCATGACGTAGAAGGGCGCGCCGTTGACCGACTCGTCGGTGCACAGCCCGAGCGCCGGCGGCACCGGCACCTCGGTGGCCCCGAGCGCCGAGATGATGCGGTGCTCGCGGCTCATGTCGTGGGCGGTGGCCAGCACGTGACCGAGTGGCGGCCGGCGCACGACGTAACGCTGGCCGGCCGCGTCGGTCACGCCGTAGGTGAGGTTCGAGTGCCCGCCGGCGATGAGGTCGAACTGCAGCGGCGGCTCGACGCCGGCGATGTTGACCGCCAGCCAACCGGTGACGCGCTCGCTGTCGACGCCCCTGACCTCGGTCTGGCCCATGAGGGGGCGACGGTAGCCTCGCGGCCTCATGCCTGCGATCGACGTCACCGACCAGACCTTCCAGACCGAGGTCATCGAACGCTCGTTGTCGGTCCCGGTGGTCGTCGACCTCTGGGCGGACTGGTGCGGCCCGTGCAAGACCCTCGGGCCGATCCTCGAGAAGGTCATCGACGAGACCGACGGGAAGGTCGTGCTCGCCAAGGTCGACACCGAGACGAACCCGCAGATCGCCGCCGCCCTCAAGGTGCAGTCGATCCCGGCGGTCTTCGTCGCCAACGACGGCCGCCTCCATCAGGGCTTCGTCGGCGCGCTTCCCGAGGCGTCGGTGCGCCAGTTCGTTGCGTCGCTGCTCCCGACCCAGGAGGAGGAGGCGCTGGTCGCGCTGGTGGCGGCCGGCGACGAGGCGTCGCTGCGCCAGGCCATCGAGATCGAGCCCGGGCACCCCGAGGCCATCGTCGCCCTCGCCGAGCTCCTGGTGGGGGTGAACACGCCCGAGGCCCTGGACGAGGCGCTCGCCCTGCTCGAGCGCATCCCCGAGAGCTCTGAGACCCGGCGCGTGGCGGCGCTCGCCCGGCTCGGCACCGACGCCGTGGTCGAGGGCACCGAGCACGTCGAGGCCACCCTCGACGGCCTGCTGCCCAAGGTGAAGGACGACGAGGAGGCGCGCCAGGCGTTCGTCGACCTACTCGAGGTGCTCGGGCCCGACGACCCCCGTACCGCGCGGTACCGCAAGCAGCTGACCTCCCGGCTCTTCTAGTGTCCCGGACGGTTGGTTCGTGGATGAAGGCGGCGAGTCAGATTCGTCATTGGCAAGGACGCAGGCCGACGGACTCCCCCAGCGAATGCGAGGCCGAGGACGCCGCCAGGGGCGAATCTGGCCGCCGAATCCGCCACATGATCAGCCTTCCGGGACACTAGGCGCCGGCCGGGTAGCTTCGGCGGGCCCGCCGGTCCGCCCGGCGAACGGCTCGCCGCTGCGGCGGCCCCGACCCGACCAGCGCCCGCAAGCGCTGCTGCCGCCGAGGAGCCCCGCCGTGGAGCCTCAGGAGACCGGGGCGGTCGCGACCGCCTCACCCGACCGC
>JACDCH010000476.1 GCA_013694495.1 Acidimicrobiia bacterium
GCGGACGGATTGGTGGTCGACGGTCATGGCGCCGCAGGTCCTTCCTGTGTCTCGATTCGATTCCGGGGCCCGGCGGGGGGGCTTCGCCGGGGCGGTCCGGGCCCACTTCATCTCAGGGGCGCTTGGGCCGGGGCGCCCTCGGGCCGGCGGCCCGCCTCGGGGCGGCAGCGTGGTGCTCGGCGAAGCGGCCGAGCACCATCGACCACGCCGCGGCGAGGAACTCGGCCTGCCGGTCGTCCGCCGCGTGCTGGTGGACCTCGACCCTGCTCCCCTTCCGGGTCGGGTGGACCCGCAGGTACGCGACGAGGCCACGACCGGGCATCGGGACGGCCTCGTCGTCGAAGTCCCAGCGCATGGCGAGGAGGTCGGGCGGGGCGACGACCTCGTAGGTGCCGCGCACCTCGGTCCCCCACTCGAGCGTCGTCCGGAAGCGGCGGCCGCGGATGCTGACGGGCCGGCCGAGCCATTCGCTGTAGCGCTCGGCGTCGACGAAGCCCTCGAAGGCGGTGGCCTGGTCGACGGGCACGTCGACGGCCACCACGACGAGCACCCCCGGGGCCGCGGTGGCGAGGCCGCGCTCCGGGAGGTCGCTGGCGGCGACCCACCGCTCGTCGTTCGACGCGAGGAACGGCACCAGGGCGCCGACGGCGTCGCGGCTGCAGCGGTAGCGGCGGAAGTTCCCGTCGACCCGGCACGAGATCAGGCCGGCGGCCCGCAGCGTCGCCAGGTGCGCGGAGAGGGTCGGCCCGGTGATGTCGAAGTGCTCACCGATCTCTCCCACCGACAGTTCCTGGTCCCAGGTCAGCCACAGGACCTCCCGTCGGATCGGCGACGCGACCGCATCGAACTGCTGCTGCGCCCGCGCCGCCACGGTCGGAGCCTTGCACCTCCTTCGGCGTTGACCTATTTTGATCAGCGTCGAATTAGGTGGAGGTGCGGGATGACGGATCCGATCAGCAGCGGGACGGGGACGAAGGACGATCCCTGGCAGCTGAAGACGCCGCCGCTCAGCTCCGACTACACGCTGCACCGCGACACCAAAGACGGCGTCGACGTCCTTGTCTGCACGGTCGGGAAGAGCACGCTCCTCTACGACGCCCGCTGCATCGACGACCTCGCCGCCATGCTGCGCGAGCGCGGCGACTGGGTCGAGCTGGGCTCGGCCGACGAGCAGAAGCCGGCGAAGGACGGCACGGTCGAGGCGTGGGGCCGGTCGGAGGACAACCCGGTCGGCGGGTGGTACGGGCTCAAGAAGGGCATGCGCGGCCGCTTCGGCATGTACCTCCCGCCGCTGCTCGAGCACCTCGGCCTGGCGGAGTTGGAGCACAACGCCCGCGGCAACCGCATGCGAGCGCTCTGAGGACTCCCCCGTGAGCGTCGACGTCACCGCCGACAGCGCGCGACCTGGCCGGCGGGCTCACGACCGCCACGCGGTCCTGACCACGGCGATCACCCTGTCCTGGTCGACGGGTGCCATCGAGCCGCCGCTCGGTAGGCACAACCCGGTGTCGAAGAAACGTTCGCTCGTGCCGTCGATCACGGCCGGGGCCCCGGCGAACACGGGCTGCAGGTGCATCGGCTTCCAGGTCGGCCGCGATTCCACGTCGACGCCCTCGAGCGCCGAACGGACCTGCTCGCGGTCCGTGCCCGCGACGGCCGGGTCGATCGTGATGCACGTGAGCCAGTGGTTGACCCGGTGCCGGTGGTCGTCGACCGGGTTCCACCCGATCCCGGGCAGGTCGCCGAGGCCCTGCTCGTAGCGGGCGCGGATGGCCCGGCGGCGCTCGATGCGCTGGGCCAGGGTGGCCAGCTGCGCGGAGCCGAGCGCGGCCAGGACGTTCGACAGACGCTCGTTGGTGCCGACCTCGACGTGCTCGTAGTGCGGGGCCGGCTCGCGGGCCTGGGTGGCGAGGTGGCGGACGCGGCGGGCCAGGCGTTCGTCGTCGGTGACCAGGGCGCCGCCGCCGCCGGTGGTGATGAGCTTGTTGCCGTTGAAGGACAGCACCGCGGCCACGCCGTAGGACGCCGCCGGCCGGCCGTCGAGGGTGGCGCCGATCGCCTCGGCCGAATCCGCGACCAGGGTGCAGCCGGTCCCGGCGAGGGCGTCGGCGATGGCGGGATGGTCGGCGCAGCGCCCGTAGAGGTCCACCGGGATCGCGGCCCGCGGTGGCCGTCCGGTTGCCGCGGTCCGTGCCGCCGCCGCTTCGGCGAGGAGTTCCGGCGCCACGTTCCAGCCGGCGTCGGCGTCGACGAAGACCGGCGTGGCCCCGAGCTGGACGACACCGACGACCGACCCGATGAACGTGAACGTCGGGATCAGGACCTCGTCGCCGGGTCCGACGCCCAGCTCGCGGAGCACCAGCTGGAGCGCGGCGGTGCCGCTGGCCAACCCGACGGCATGGGCCCGGCCGCTCACGGCCGCGACCTCCGCCTCGAAGGCGTCGAGGTGGGGGCCGACCGGCGCGGCCCAGCCGCTCTCGACCGCGGCGGCGACCGCGTCGCGCTCGGCTCGGCCGACGTCCGGGGGCGAGAGGTACAGCCGGCTCACGGGGGTTCGGCCGTCGTCGTGGGATCGGGCTCGGTGGTCGGAGGCGGCGGGGCGGTGGTCGGAGGCGGCGGGGCGGTTGTGGCGAGCGGCGGGGCGGTGGTCGCGGGCGGCGCCGTGGTGATCGT
>JACDCH010000380.1 GCA_013694495.1 Acidimicrobiia bacterium
ACGTGGACCCGGCCACCGGCGTCGACGTCGAGCACGTCGACGCCGAGCGGTCGGCCGTCGACCCGGACGTCGAGGCGCTCGGTCTGGATGGCTCCTGCGGTCGTCGCCACCGCCACCTGCACCGCCAGCTCGACGCGGTCGTCGACGTCGAAGGCGAGTTCGCACCCGACCTCGGTGCGGACGGTGGGCGGCACTGATGCGATGGGGCACGGTGCCAGGCCCGGACGGCTGCGGGCAACTGTCGGACGTCCCCGGGGTCCAGCGGGCACCGCCGACGCGCCTCACCCGTCCGGCGGGTTCGACGGCGCCCGAGCGGCTCGCGGTGCCGTCCTGGTGTTCACTTCCCGGTCATGGCCCTGACGCGACTGGCGGAACTGCGGGCGCGCCGCGCCCTCGCCACGGCGCGGATCGACCCGGAAACGCCGCTCGTCGCGGTCGAGAGCGTCACGAACGAGGTGTGGTCGGCCGGCGACGCCATCGTCCGGGTCAACCGCCGCATCCACCCCCGGCTGCGGCGCGAGGCCGAGCTGGTCGAGCACCTGCCCGCCGCCCTCCACTACCCCGAGCTGCTCGCCGTCGGGGTCGAGAACGGCGCCGACTGGCTCGTGCTGCGCCGCCGCCCCGGCATCCCGCTCGTGCGCTGCTGGCCCGGCCTCGACACCGACGAGCGCCGCCAGGCGGTCCGCCAGGTCGCCACCGCCATCGCCGCGCTGCACCACACGCAGGCGCCGCTCGAGCTCGCCACCGCCAAGGGCGCCCCCCACCTCCTGCAGCCCGGCCCCCGGGCCACCGACCCGGTGATCGCCGGCCTCGATCGCGCTGCCGAGCTGCCGAACGTCGACCGGGTGGCCATCGCCGAGACCGTCGCCTGGGTCCGCGCTCTGCGGCCGGCGCTCGACCCGTTCGACTCGACGACCCTCATCCACGGCGACCTGCACTTCCAGAACGTGCTGTGGGACGGGCCCCGCGGCGGCGTCACCGCCGTGCTCGACCTCGAGTTCAGCCGGGCCGCTCCGCCCGACCTCGACCTCGACGTGTTCCTCCGCTTCTGCGCGTACCCCCACCTCTTCGTGCCGGTCGGCCGGGAGGCCGACGCCCGGGCCGAGGCCTACGCCGACGTGCCCGCCTGGTTCGCAGAGGCGTACCCGGAGCTGTTCGCCCACCCCCGACTGCTCGACCGCCTCCGCCTCTACTCCGTCGCCTTCGACGTGCACGACCTGCTCGAGAACCCGCCGCTCAAGCGGGCCAGCGAGCTCACTCGCCAGCACCCGTACCGGCGGCTGTTGTCGACCCTCCGGGGCCAGTCGCACCTCGAGGTGCTGGCCCGCGGCTGACCTAGCCCGCCTCCACGTCGACGTGGCTGGTGCTCGTCTCCCCGGAGAGCTCCGACGGGAGCGTGGCCACGATCGTGTAGCGGCCGGGCGCCACGCCGGAGACGTTGGTGCCGACGAAGTCGAAGGCCGCGCCCGGCGCGACGGGCTGCCCGTCCTCGCTCTTCGGGAGGAGCTCGAGCGGCACCACCGTGCCGTCGGGGGTGGTGATCTCGGCGGTGGCGTTCGGGATGGTCGTGACGTCGAGCGGGCCGTCGCCCACGTTCACCGCCCGCACCTTGAGCTCGTCCGCCTCGCGGTCGATGCGGGCGACCTCGCCGTCGACCACCCAGCGAGCCTCCGGTCCCAGCTCCGCGTGCGTGTGCGGCTCGAGTCCGTCGGTGGCCGCCATCTCGGCAGGGGCGTCACGCAGCTCGGCCCAGGTCTGGTTGCCGACGACGCCGTCGGCCACGCAGCCGTGGGTGAGCTGGAAGTGCTGCACCGCAGCGAGCGTGGCGTCGTCGAAGACCCCGGTCTGCTCGACGGACTCGCCCGCGGAGCGCAGGAGGCCCTGGAGGTACTCCACCCAACCGTCCGCGCCCTGGTCGCCATGGCGCAGCGACGGCTCCTGTGTTTCCATGCTCCGCATCCTCCTCCGCGACAGGCCGGCGCGTCCTTCCCGATGAGGCAGGCGGGAGGGTAGTTCCGCTACGCCCCGGAGAGTTGTGCCACCGGGATGTCGGTGAGCACCGCGGCACCAGCGGTGACGGCCGGGATCAGGCCCCGGGCGCCAGGCACCACCTGCGTGCAGAAGTACCGCGCCGTGGTGACCTTGGCCGCGAGGAACGGGTCGGTGCCGGCGCCCGGGCGAGCGGCCACGGCCTGGCGCCCCATGAGCCAACCGGCCACCACCGTCGACAGCAGCTTGAGGTACGGGGCGGCGCCCGCGAAGGCGTCGGCCGGCTGGGCCAGCCCGTTGGCCAGCAGCCAGACGGTGGCCTCACGGGCCGCGGCGACGCCGTCGGACAGCGCCGCGCCCACGTCGGCCAGGTCGCCGTCGAGGGCGGCCGTATCGGCCTCGATGCGCCCGAGCAGGTCGGCCACGACACCGCCGGCCCGCATGGGCAGCTTGCGGCCAACGAGGTCCATGGCCTGGATGCCGTTCGTGCCCTCGTAGATGGCGGCGATGCGGATGTCGCGCTCGTGCTGCTCGACGCCGGTCTCGCGGATGTAGCCCATGCCGCCGTGGACCTGCGTGGCCAGGCGGGTGAGCTCGGAGCCCATGTCGGTCGACCAGCCCTTGGTCAGCGGCGTGAGGAGGTCGGCGAGCTCGTCGGCGCGCGAGCGCTCGTCGGCGTCAGGGTGGTGGGCGGCGACGTCCATCGCCCAGGCGTTGGTGAGGGCGAGGGCGCGGATGGCCTCGTTGTGGGCCCGGACGTGCACCAGCATGCGGCGGACGTCGGGGTGGTCGACGATGGGGCTCGACGTGCCCGCCGGCCTGCCCGGGGCCCGGCCCTGGTGGCGCTCGACGGCGTAGGAGAGGGCGGCCTGGTAGGCCCGCTCGGAGAGGCACAGGCCCTCGAGGCCGACCGACAGCCGGGCCGTGTTCATCATCGTGAACATCTGGGCCATGCCCCGGTTGGGCTCACCGCCCACCAGCCAGCCGACGGCGCCGTCGTACTCCATCGTGCAGGTCGGGCTGCCGTGGATGCCCATCTTGTGCTCGATGCCGATGCACCGCACGCCGTTGAGGACCGGGTCACCACCCTTTGCTGACAAGAATTTCGGCACGATGAAGCACGAGATGCCCTTCGTGCCGACGGGGGCGTCGGGCACCCGAGCCAGCACGAGGTGGACGATGTTGTCGGTGAGGTCCTGGTCGCCGTAGGTGATGAAGATCTTCTGGCCCGTGATCCGGTAGGCGCCGTCGCCGGCGTCGTCGGCCGGCACGGCCTTGGTGGTGAGCGCACCGACGTCGGAGCCGGCCTGGGGCTCGGTGAGGTTCATGGTGCCGGTCCACTCCCCCGTCACCATCTTGCGGAGGTACGTCTCCTGCTGCTCCTCGGTGCCGTGGTGCATGAGCATGTCGATGGCGCCCTGCGTGAGGAGCGGGCACAGCGAGAAGGCCATGTTGGAGCTCGTCAGCAGCTCCTGCATGGCGATGGCGAGGAGCCACGGGAACCCGCCGCCGCCGTGGGCCTCCGGGAACGGCACCGCGTTCCAGCCGGCGGCGACGTACTTGCCGTAGGCCTGCTTCCAGCCGGGCGGCGTCGTCACCGCGCCGGTGCCGGGGTCGTGGGCGGCGCCCTGCTCGTCGCCGACCCGGTTGAGCGGGGCCAGCTCCTGGGTGCAGAACCGGCCGTACTCCTCGAGCAGGCCCAGCATCGTCTCGACGTCGGCATGTCCGAACGGCGGGAGCTTGGCCAGCGCGTCGGTGTCGACGAGGTGCTCGAGGGTGAAGCGCAGGTCGCGCATCGGGGCGGCGTAGACGTCGGCCATGGCCGCCGAGGGTAGGCCTCTGCGGGTTCCCGCCCTCAGGACCTGCGGACGGATTGGTGGTCGACGGTCATGGCCGCAGGTCCTTCCTGTGTCTCGATTCGATTCCGGGGCCCGGCGGGGGGGCTTCGCCGGGGCGGTCCGGGCCCACTTCATCTCAGGCCACGAGCCGCCGCAACCCGTCGGCGAGCAGCTCGGCCACCGCCGCGGTGGGCGGCGGCGGGCCGCCCGACAGCGTCTCGACCGTGCACCACGCCTCGGTCATGCCCGTGCCCCGCCCCTGCAACGAGAGCAGGACCGAGCAGGGGCCGTAGCCGGCGAACTGGGCGATGACCTCGAGCAGGCCGCCCTCGGGGTCGAGGTGGACGACGTCGCCCATCGTCTCGCCGACGTCGACGAGCATCGGGAAGAGGTCGCCGGCCGGGAGCTCGGCCGCCACGGTGTCGCCGTCGACGACGACCACCGGCGTCGCCACCCCCGTCGGGGCGGGCGCGCTCGGCGCGGCCGACGGGGTCGGACCGGGCGACGGGGGCTCGGGCGGCCGCGCCAGCAG
>JACDCH010000420.1 GCA_013694495.1 Acidimicrobiia bacterium
CGCGCTCGACGGCACCGTTGTCGACTGGGTGGTCGGCAGCCAGGTCGTCTACGAGTACCTGGCGCGGGCGTGGACCGCTGGCGGCGCGTTCGCAGATTCGGCGTGGACCTGATGCCCGATGACGCCAAGCTCGATGGCTGTTCGCTCGACTTCACGGAGGACCCGATCCCGGACGGCGAGGTCGACCTGTTCGTCTTGTTCGCCGAGGCCCTCGACCCGACCTCGGATGTCACGGTGGAGGATGTCGAACGCGAATGGGGTGTCCGGTGAGGCTCCTCGGGTTGCCCGACGCCCTCCGCGCCGAGGGGCTGGAACCTGTCCTGGTCGCCGGGTGGGAGAGGCGCGGCTACGAGTTCCCGGCGACGCCGCTCGGCAGCCTTGACCACCATACGGCCGGTCCCCGCTTCGGCTACATGCCGTCGCTGGGGGTGCTCACGAACGGCCGCCCGGATCTTCCTGGCCCGCTCGCACAGGTCGGCAGTCCTCGCTCGGAGCCGGGTGACTGGCGGGTGTACGTGATCGCGTCGGGCAAGGCGAACCACGGGGGCGCCGGTTACTGGGCTGGGGCGGACTCGAACTACGAGATGTGCGGCCTCGAGCGCGAGCTCGTCGGCGACGGCTCGGACTTGACGAAGCACCGCAACGACGTCGCCATCCGGGTGCACACGGCTTTCGCTCGCCTGTGCGGGTTCCCCGCGACGAGCGTCGCCCGCCACGCCGAGTACGCGCTCCCGAAGGGCCGCAAGCCCGACACCGCCGGCATCACCGGCTCCTGGCTGCGGGGCGCGGTCGCCGCCCGGCTCGCAGGCGCAAACCCTCAACCCCCGGAGGACTTCACCATGGCCGGTCTCAACCGCACCGACGCGTTGAAAGGCGTTGTCCGTCAGGCGTTCCGGGCGAACCTGCTCCGCACCCCCGAATCGCAGGCCGAGCTCGACAACCACGTCCTGCACCTCGCGACCGTCGGCTACGAGCAGTACGTCTTGGGCCTGATCCAGAGCACCGAGGGTCAGGCTGTTCTCGCACGGGAACGCAAGGCCGTTCTTGGCGTCTGATGCCTGTTGTTCTTGTGAAGTACGGGGTCATGTCCCCCTTCATCGTCGCCATCGTCGTCACGCAAAGCCTTCTCGCCGCAGCAGTGACGGCGGGGTTCATCATCGGCGCCGCTTCGCTGTGGCTGGTTCACCGTGACGTCGCCGCCATGCAGGTGAAGATCGATCACCAGTGCGAGCGCATCGACGCAGTCGAGGGCCTTCTCCACCGAATCGAGGGGCGACGGAGTGGCGGCGCATGAACTTGTCCTTGTCCTCGGCTCTCTCACTGGCTCCGTCGGAGGCATCGGGGCGCTGTGGCTTGGATGGAGGAAGCACAGGGCCGAGGAGCTGGTCGAGGAGAACGAGTCCCGTGTCGGTGACGTCGAGCAGCGGGTCGCCGAATGGACCGCGATCAACGACCGGGTCGAGGCCGACAACATCCGTCTCCGTCTCGACAACGACGGCCTGCGCGCCGACAACGACCTGCTCCGCTCCGAACTGCACACCGCCCGCACCGACATCGCCGCTCTCCGCAAGGGGTGGCGGGAATCCGAACACGACCTACCCGAACCGCAGGAGGAACCTTGACCGTGTTTCAGGCTGACCTTGTCCGACTGTTTGTCGGGCTGTCTGCCGGCTGGTCGCTCATCATGACCGTCGCAATCCTGTTGGCGTTCACCCGCCGTGTCGGGTGGGGGATGGGGTGGCGCGACATCGAGGACCGGAAACGGACCCACATCTTCAGCGTCTCAGCGGCGTTCGTGGTTCTCTCCGGTTACGCCGTCGTCGAGGTGCACCAGCGGGTCGGCACTGAACTGACCTGGCGTGGCCCGGTCCTGCTCGTCGCGTTCCTGCTGTCGGGACTCGGGCAGTGGTCGATGCTGTCCGCTCAGATCCAGACCCGCCGTGAGGCCGTGACACCCACCGTCCCGGTCGACCCGGTGCTGAGGCTCATCGACCGGGTGATGACGACGCTGGGCCGCATCGAGGGCCGCCAGGTCACGGGCGCGGACTCGATGGCCCGCATGGAGGACGCCGCCAGCCACGTCGCCCACGACTTGCAGTCATCCCAGGCCCGGGCGGATCAGGTCACTGAGGGTGCGCCGGGCGCCGCCGCCGACGCTGGCGCTCAGAGCGGACGGACGGAATGAGCCCGCTGCTGTGGGTGCTGCTGGTGCTGATCGTTCTGATCCTGATCGGGGCGGTAC
>JACDCH010000485.1 GCA_013694495.1 Acidimicrobiia bacterium
GCACCTCGTCGAGCGGGTCGCCCACAGAACGCGCCGCGAGCACGGTGGCGAGGAGGCCGACCACGAGGGCTCCCAACGCGAGGCCGACGACCGCCGGGCCCACCCCCTCCCCCTCCGCCTTCAACGGGAGGACGGCGAGGCCGACGAGCGGGATGCCCGAGCCGAGGGCCCACGAGAGCAGCAGGCGGGGGCGGACGCCGAGCGTGCGCGACCGCTCCGGCGAGGCGCCCCCGAGGGCGAGGGCGAAGACCGGACGCAGCATCCGCTCGGTGAGCAGGAAGGCGAGCGCGCAGCTCACGAGCCCGCCCAGCACGATGGTGGTCGAGGTGCGCACGCCCTCCGCGAACGGCTCCCCGAGGGCCAAGCCGAGGCCCGCGAAGGCCACGCTGGCGACCAGCCAGGGCACGAGCCCCTGCGCGGCGAGGTCGAACGGCAGGCGGAGCACGCGGTCGACCCGCTCCACCGTCGGCTCCTCACCGTCGCCCAGCCAGTCGGTGCGGCGCCGGTAGAACCGGTAGAAGCGCCAGCCCATCCACGCCCCGCTGACGAGGAGGAAGGCGACGAAGGCCAGCGACTCCACGAGGAACGAGACCTCCTGGCGCCGGTCGTCGTCTGCGATGTCCGGCAGGAGCAACGAGCTGTAGACGAACACGAAGATCGCGCCGTCGAGGTGAGCGAAGAACGTGACTGCGCCCTGGCGGATCCCGGCCCGGCGGACCACCTCGTGGCACTCGTCGGCGGCCATGGCGGGCGACGCTACGGGTCGGCGGTGGGCGCCGTCCGTGGCACCCGTCACGCCTGCTGCTGGACCACGATCGTCCGACGGCCGTAGCGGCGGGCGGCATCGCAGCTCCCGAACCACACGTCGAAGTCGGTGCCGTGGCCGATGCGGTCGGTCACGACCAGCACGACGCCGGCCAGCGGGCCGCTGTCCACGGTCCACACCGTGCCCAGGGGCACGTCGTTCATCGCCACCTGGCCCGGACCGACGGGGTGTCCGCTCGCCGTCGTGCCCTGCAGGCAGTAGCCGGTCGACACCACCCGGCGGCTCCCGGGCTCGGGCTCGGCCGGCGACGGCTCGTCCGGCGCCGCCGAGGCCAGCGCCAGCTCGACCGGCGGCGACGCGACGAGGGGGAGCACGACGGCGGGCCGCTCGTCGCCGGCGAGGGAGGGCGCGTGGAGCACGGCGGCGATGCCGTTGGCGGCGCACAGGAGGAAGGCACCCGTGCGCACCCGGGGGGAGAGCGGCATGAGGCAGCCGACCCTAGGAGGAGTGGCTTCGCAGGTCGCGGATAGGGTCGCCGACCCGTATGTCCCAGAACGCCGCCCAGTTCATCTACTCGATGCACAAGGTCAGCCGGTTCCACCCGCCGGACAAGGAGGTGCTGAAGGAGGTCTCGATCTCCTTCTACCCCGGCGCCAAGATCGGCGTGATCGGGCCCAACGGCTCGGGGAAGTCGTCGCTGCTGCGCATCATGGCCGGCCTCGACGACGGCTTCACCGGCGAGGCCCGCCTCTCCCCCGGCTTCACCGTCGGCCTGCTCGAGCAGGAGCCCCACCTCGACGAGGCCAAGGACGTGAAGGGCAATGTCATGGACGGCGTCGGCGCCGTCGCCGCGCTGCTCGACCAGTACGACGCCTGCCTGGCCAAGTACGCCGATCCCGACGCCGACTACGAGAAGATCGGCGAGGAGCAGGCCCGCCTCGAGGCCGAGATCTCGGCCAAGGGCGCCAACGACCTCGAGCGCCACATCGAGATCGCCATGGACGCGCTGCGGCTCCCGCCCGGTGACGCCGACGTCTCGACCCTGTCCGGCGGCGAGCGGCGCCGGGTCGCCCTGTGCCGACTGCTGCTGTCCAAGCCGGACCTCCTGCTGCTCGACGAGCCCACGAACCACCTCGACGCCGAGTCCGTGGCCTGGCTCGAGCACACGCTGCAGACCTACAGCGGCACCGTCGTCGCCATCACCCACGACCGCTACTTCCTCGACAACGCGGCCCAGTGGATCCTCGAGCTCGACCGCGGGCGGGGCATCCCCTTCGAGGGCAACTACTCGAGCTGGCTCGAGCAGAAGCAGGAGCGCCTGCGCCGCGAGCAGAAGTCCGACACGGCCCGGGCCAGGACGCTCGAGCGCGAGCTCGAGTGGGTCCGGATGGGCGCCAAGGCCCGCCAGGCCAAGGGCAAGGCCCGCCTCGGCGCCTACGAGAAGCTGCTGGCCGAGGCCAAGGCGGCCGAGGGCGCCGGCAAGCGCCTCGAGATCGCCATCCCGCCCGGCGACCGCCTGGGCGACACGGTGATCGAGGTGAACGGGCTGTCGAAGGGCTTCGGCGACAAGCTCCTGATCGACGATCTCACGTTCTCGCTGCCCCCGGCCGGCATCGTCGGCATCATCGGCCCGAACGGCGCCGGCAAGACGACGCTTTTCAAGATGCTCACGGGGCAGGAGGAGCCCGACTCCGGCTCGGTGACCATCGGCCAGACCGTGCAGCTCGCCTACGTCGACCAGAGCCGGGACAGCCTCGAGGCGACCAAGTCGATCTACGAGGAGGTCACCGGCGGGCAGGAGTTCTTCAAGGTCGGGACCCGCGAGGTCAACGGGCGGGCCTACCTGGCGTCGTTCAACTTCACCGGGTCCGACCAACAGAAGCCGGTCGGTGTGCTGTCCGGCGGCGAGCGCAACCGCGTGCACCTGGCCAAGATGCTGCGCAAGGGCGGCAACGTGCTCCTGCTCGACGAGCCCACCAACGACCTCGACGTCGACACGCTGCGGGCCCTCGAGGACGGCCTGGAGTCGTTCCCCGGGTGCGCCGTGGTCATCAGCCACGACCGCTGGTTCCTCGACCGCATCGCCACGCACGTGCTGGCCTTCGAGGGCGACAGCCAGGTGCGGTGGTTCGAGGGCAACTTCACCGAGTACGAGGCCTGGCGCCACAAGGAGCTGGGCTCGGCCGCCGACCAGCCCCACCGCATCAAGTACAAGCCCCTCGCCCGCTGAGCCGCGGCGCGGCCGGCGCGGCGCGGCGGTTACGGGACCGTCACGCCCTGCTCGGCCATCGTCGCCCGGAAGGCGTCGAGACCGAACGACGGTTCTCGAGTCGCCGTCGTGCCCGAACGGGCGGCCGTCCGGTCAGGTTTCGGTGACGGCCCCTGCGTCGAGCCGGAACGTCCGGGTGACCGAGACGGCCTCGAGGAGGCGGCGGTCGTGGGTGACGAGGAGCACCGTGCCCTCGAAGGCTTCGACCGCCTCCTCGAGCTGCTCGATGGCGGGGAGGTCGAGGTGGTTCGTCGGCTCGTCGAGCACCAGGCAGTTGACCCCCCGGGCGGCGAGGGCGGCGAGCGTCGCCCGGGTGCGCTCGCCGGGGCTCAGGGAGCCGACGGTGCGCCCGACGTGGTCAGCGCCGAGGCCGAACTTGGCCAGCCGTGTACGGGCGTCGGAGGCGGCGTCGACGCCCGAGGCGGCCTGGTACGCAGCCAGGAGCGGCCGCGCCTCGTCGAGCACCCCCCGTCCCTGGTCTATCTCGCCCACCACGACGCCGGCGCCGAGGTGGTGGGTGCCCTCCTCGAGCGCCAGGCGGCCGAGGAGGGCGCCGAGGAGCGTCGACTTCCCCGAGCCGTTCGGACCGAGGATGGCGACCCGCTCCGCCCACCCGATCTCGAGGTCGACGGGGCCGAGCGTGAAGGAGCCGCGACGAACGACGGCACCGTCGAGGCGGGCCACCACCGCCCCGCTGCGAGGGGCCGCCTCGAACGAGAGCCGCAGCTCCCACGGCTCCCACGGCTTGTCGACGACGTCGAGGCGGCTGAGCGCCTTCTCGGACTGCCGGACCTTGGACGCCTGCTTCTCGGTCTTGTTCGTGAAGAACCCGCGCTGGGCCTTGTCGTTGTCCTTGGGGTTCTTCTTGGCCTTGGTGACGCCCTGGGTCGACCAGTCCCGCTGGCGACGGATCCGACCGAGCAGCTCGGTCCGGGTGGAGGCGTAGCCCTCGTAGGCCTCGGCCGCGTGGCGGGCGGCGACCGTCTGCTCCTCCAGGTACGCCAGCCAGCCGCCCTCGAACCGGGAGGCCGTGCGCGTGTGGTCGTCGACGACGAGCACAGCGGTGATGGTGCGCTCGAGGAAGGCCCGGTCGTGGCTGACGATGGCCATCGGCGCTCCGTGGGCGGCGACGAACGCCTCCAGCCGGCCCAGAGCGGCGAAGTCGAGGTCGTTCGTCGGCTCGTCGAGCAGGAGGATGTCGTGGCGGGACAGGAGGATGGCGGCGAGCTGGGACCGCGCCGCCTCCCCGCCCGACAGCGAGGCGGTGGGCTGGTCGAGGAGGCGGGGCGGGAGCTCGAGCTCGGCCCACACCTCGCCGGCCC
>JACDCH010000486.1 GCA_013694495.1 Acidimicrobiia bacterium
GCCGCGTTCGGCCTGCTCGCCGCGCTGGCCCGCCCCACCGGCCTGTTCCTCGCCCTGCCGGTGCTCGTCGAGGCGTGGCGGCACCGGCGTGAGCTCGTCGGCGCGGCCCGGGTCGGCGTCCTGGCCGCCATCGCAGCCCCGGCGGTCGGCGTCGGTTCGTACCTGCTGTGGGTGGGCTCGCGCTACGGGGATCGCCTGCTGCCACTCCGCGTCCAGGACGACCTGCGGGGCGGCGCGGCTTTCCCGCCGCTGCGCCTGATCGAGGGCCTCGGCGAGATCGTCACCGACCCGCTGGGCGACGGGCTGCACGTGCCGTTCGCCTTCGGCATCGTCGCCCTCGCCTGGGTTGCGTGGAAGCGCCTGCCGCCGGCCTGGGCCGCGCTGTCGATCGTCACCGCCGCGGCCTGCCTGACGGCCGACAACCTCAACTCGGTCGAGCGCTACGCGTACGGGTCCGTCCCGATGATCGTGGCCCTCGCCGTGGTGGCCGAGGGCCGGCGCTGGCGACCAGCCGTCGCCCTCAGCAGCGCCATCTTCATCGGCATGGCCACGATGGCGTGGTACGGCTCCTACGTGCCCTGATCACCAGTTGTCGATGACGACCTCCCACTCGGTCTTCCGGTACAGGAGGTCGGCCGTCAGGTCGTCGTGGTGGGTGACCAGCACGGTGTAGGCGCCCGATTCCTGACCCTGCCAGGTGAGCGGGTAGCTCATGGGGTGCGCCGTACCCGCCGCCACGTCGCGGTCGAGGGTGATCTCGTTCGTGTACGGCGTGGAGTCGATGACCGAGTTCGCCTCCTGCCGCCGCCAAATGCTCACCGTCCCGAGCGCCAGCCCCGCCGGGGCGTCCTCCTCGTCGCTGGTGTTCCTGATGGCCCAGACGACGTCATCGCCATCGATCCGGAGCCCCGGTTGCACGATCTCCCACCGCACATCAGTCATGTCCGAATCGTCCCACAACGACAGGCGCCGGCGCCGCGCTCAGCCCACCCGACGGACGAGGAGGATGGCGCCGGTCCGGACGCTGGCGACCCGCGTCGACCAGGAGTCGATCGTGCGCCGGCCGTCGCCGAGGACGAAGAAGCTCGTCATCGGGCCCTCCTGCACGAAGGCGTCGGCCCCGTCCACCACCTCGACCTGACGATCCTGGAGCACCACCTCGAAGGCCATGTACCAGTGGTACCGCGCCGGCCCTGGGGATCGGAAGAGGCCCATCCTGCGAGCGCGCTGTGGACGCGTGCCACGATGCAGTGGATGACGTTCGACTGCCCTCGCTGCGGCGCCGCCACCGACGACGACCTCTACGGCCCGTGCCCGACATGCCGGGGCGCGCTCCGGGCCCGCTTCGACGGCACGGCCCGCGACGTGGAGGCAGCGGCCTACGAGCCCAAGATGAACGTCACCCCGAACGCGGTCGCCTCCAAGGAGTAGTTGCCGGACTGGCGGGCGGCCCGGCGGGGCGAGGGTCAGCGGCGGCGGTTGTCCATGGGCGTGAGGCGGGGGCCGCGCCGCTCGGGGCGGGCCGCGGCCCGGCCGATGAGGCGGATGACCCGCCCGCGGTGGGGGGCGAACGGGGCGAGGAGCTCGAGCATGCGCTCGTCGGTGCCGGTGCGCTCGCCGGCGAGGGCGAAGCACACCTGGTTCGGGAGGTGGTAGTCGCCGACGGAGACGGCGTCGGCGTCGCCCAGGGCGACGATGGCCACCTCGGCCGCGGTCCAGGCGCCGACGCCTGCTACCGAGCGGAGCACGGCGTGGGCCTCGGCCATCGACGGCAGCGCGGTGGCGCGCTCCAAGCGGTCGGCCGCCGCCGCCACCGCGCGCAGGGTCTCGGCCCGCCGGCGCTCGACGCCGAGCGGGTGCATCTGCGTGTAGGGAAGCTCCGCCATCGTCTCGGGCCCGGGCGGCACCCGCAGCGGGGGGCTGCCGGGCGGGGTTGGTCCCGGGGCCGGCTCGCCGTAGCGGCCGAGGAGGGCACGCCACGTGCGCCGGGCCTCGAGCCCGGTGACCTTCTGCTCGAGCACCACCGGCAGGGCCGACTCGTAGACGGCGAGCGAGCGGGGCACCCGCAGGCCCGAGTGGGCGCGGTGGATGCGGGCCACGAGCGGGTGGGCGGCGGCGAGCGGCGCGAACCC
>JACDCH010000466.1 GCA_013694495.1 Acidimicrobiia bacterium
CGCTCGCCCGCCTCCGCGCCCGGGGCGAGGCGAACGTCGCCGTGCTCGAGCGCCTCCTCGCCCGCGCCCGCTGACGCCGCGCGCTCCCGCGAACCGGAGGGTGCCAGCAGGACCGAGCGGTCATGTACACACCCTCCGGTCGGGGCGGGCGCCAACCGGAGGGTGCCAGCAGGACGGAACGGTCATGTACACACCCTCCGGTCGGGGGCCGACCGGCGAGGCGCGGCGGGTCAGGACCTGCGGATGGATTTGATGCCGGGCGTGTCGACCGCCGGAGGCGCTGGGGTCTGGGGCGGAGCCCAGAGATCGGCCGCAGGGCGACGAAGTCGGCCGAGGACCGGAACGACCGAGCGGAGCGAGGGCACAACAACTCGCCGGAACGGAGCGAAGCGAGTGACGGCGAAACTGTCAGATCAGGTCGAGGGCCCGGGCGATGAAGCTGGCGGCCTGGCCCCGGGTGACGAAGTTGTCGGGGCGGAAGAAGCCCTGCGTGTCGCCGGCGGCGATGCCGGCGGCGGCGGCCTGGCGGATCTGGGTCTCGAGGGTGTGACCGGCCGTGTCGCGGAAGCCCGGCCCGACGACGGAGAGCTGCTCGGCCCGGGCCAGGAAGGCGGCCGCTTGGGCCCGCGTCGCAGGGTTGTTCGGCAGGAAGCAGCCGTTCGAGCCGAGGGTGATGCCGGCGGCGGCCACGGCCTCGATCTCGATCTCGAAGGCGTGGCCGGCGGTGTCGCAGAACCCGGGGTGGGTGCCCGTGAGGGCGTAGGCCCGGGTGAGGAAGGCCGACATCTCGCCCCGGGTGACGTTGTCGTCGGGGCGGAAGCAGCCGTTCGTGCTGCCCCGGACGACGCCGGCGTCGGCGAGGGCCTCGATGGCCGCCTCGTGGGTGGACCCGGCCGTGTCGCAGAAGCGCGAGGCCGGGATGACCAGCGAGAACCAGTCGGAGTACAGCCCGAAGTCGCGCCGGAACTCGTTGCCGGTGGGCTGCAGCGTGCGGCCGTCGGCGAAGCGGATCGTCACCTGCAGGACCCGCCCACCGTCGGCACCGAGGCCGTTGCGCCGGGTGACCTCGATCGTGGACACCGCGCCCATCGCATACTTGGCCTCGACGGCCGAGCGCTCGACGGAGAGCGTCCAGTTGTGGCGGCTGTTGCTCGAGGTGGCGTCGCCCAGGTCCTCGACCGCCGGGAACGTGCCACCGGCCGACCAGCCGCCGGTCGACGACGAGAACTCGGTGCGGGCCGGGCCCGTGGTGCCGTTGACGACCCGGACCTGGCCGGCCGTGGCGGCGACCGCAGCGTCGGTGGACGCCTGCTCGGTGGCCACCGCCGTGCCCCGGGCCTGGCGCCGGCCGCCGTAGACCTGGCACGAGATCGTGTCGCAGGTGGCGACCCACGGATAGATCGACGTGCGGCTCTGGGCGTCGGCCAGCGCGTAGGAGCGGGCGGCGACCGCCTGGGCCTGCAGGGCGGCGGCCGGCCACGACGCCGGGGACTCGCGGGGCACGACGCCCCGCAGGTAGTCGTCGAGGCCGACGATGTTCACGGTGTACTGCGGGGGCGGCGGCGCGACGGCGGGCGGCGGCGGCGGGGCGGGGATCGCCCGGGGACGGGCCTCGATGTGGCCCCGGACCCAGCGCCGGTCGGACGGGTTGCCGCCGACCATGGCGCCGTCGCACACCTGCAGCGAGTCGGCGAGGGCCGGGTTGGGCGCACTCACGGCGGGGACGACGGCGATGCGGGTCTGGGCGGCGACCTCGACGGGCGGGGTCGTCCACGGGCCGGCGCAGTCGGGGCCGTAGCTGAGCTGGTAGGTGGACGGGCCGGTGCGCTGGATGCGCACGGCGTGGTCGGGAGCAGGGGTGGCGGCGGCGTTGTCGACGGCCACCAGCGGGAAGCCGTTCTCGAGGCGAACGATCGTGGCGCCGGTCATCCCGGTGGTCGTGGTGGCCCCCGGCGCGGAGAGGACGACGGTGAGGGGCCCGCCCGGCGCGCTGCCGGCGAAGGTGTTCGAGTAGAAGTGCTGGAGGATCTGCGCCGAGCTCCAGTTGAACGGCGCCTGGGCGTAGCCGAGGGCTCCGAACTGGCCGAGGCCGCGACCGTGGCCGAAGCCGTGCCCGTTGACGGTGATCGCGGTGGCTGCGGCGCCGGCGTCGTCGGCCTTCGT
>JACDCH010000475.1 GCA_013694495.1 Acidimicrobiia bacterium
TACGTCGCCGACCTCGACGTGCAGCGCGCCACCGTCGTGCGCCGGGTGAGCGCGAACAGCATCGTGGCGTAGCTCTGTACGAGCGTGGCCGCCTGCCCCGAGCTGAGCCCGGCCGGGATCGCGCTCACCGCCGAAGCGGGCACCACCACCTGCGACGCGTACCCGCCCATGAACGCGGTGGCCAGCACCCGGTCGCCCTCGGCGACGCCGGGGACGCCCGCCCCCACCGCCCGCACCACGCCGGCCACCTCCATGCCGGGCGTGAAGGGCAGCGGCGGCTTGATCTGGTAGAGCCCCTGCACGAGGAGCGCGTCGACGAAGTTGGCACCGGCGGCCTCGACGTCGACCACCACCTGACCCGGCCCGGCGACGAGATCAGGACCCTCCTCGACCACGAGCTCGGAGAGCGGGGCGAACGACCGGCAGACGACCTTGCGCACGAGCGCCGCAACGTAGCCGTAGGTGGGGCCGACGAGCCGCCGGCAGTGCGATGCTCCACGGCCGGATGGACCTCCAGCGCATCACCGATCCCGCCGACCCCCGCGTCGCTGACTACCTCGACCTCCGGGGCGGGCGGCCGAACGGCGTCGGCCCGGTGATCGTCGAGGGGTTGCTGGCCGTGGCCGAGCTCACCACGTCGCCGTTCCCCTTCCGGTCGGTGCTCGTCACGCCCCAGAAGCTGGCCCGGCTCCCGCCGCTGCCGGAGGTGACGCCCGTCTACGTCGCCGACCTCGACGTGCAGCGCGCCACCGTCGGCTTCGACCTCCACCGCGGCGTCGTGGCCTCGGCCGAACGGATCGCTCCCTCGGCTGCGGCCGACGTCGTGCGGGGCGCGTCCCGGGTGTTGGTCTGCGAGCGGGTGAACGACCTCGAGAACCTCGGGTCGCTGTTCCGCAACGCCCGGGCCTTCGGTGTCGACGCTGTCCTGCTCGACCCCGAGACCACCGACCCGCTCGGCCGCCGCATCGTCAGGGTGTCGATGGGCCACGTGCTCAACATCCCCTTCGCCCGCCTCCCCGACTGGCCCGCCGCCCTTCGGGACGTCGTCGCCGCCGCCGGCCTCGAGGTCGTCGCGCTGACCCCGGGGGGCGAGCCGCTCAGCGCGCTGGCCCGCGGCGGGCGGGTGGCGTTCCTGGTCGGCGCCGAGGGCCCGGGGCTCACCGGTGGGGCTCTCGCCCACGCTCACAGGGCCGTCCGCATCCCGATGGCGGCCGGCGTCGACTCGGTGAACGTCGCCACCGCCGCCGCGATCGCCCTCTCGGCTCATTTCGGACACAGCGCGGCCGATACGTGAAGGGTGGCGATCGAGTCCCCGACCGAGAAGCGGCTGCTGCGGGCCCTCGTGGCCGAGGACGACCCGGGCATCCGCCGGCTGATCGCCGGGATGCTCGAGCTCGACGGCTGGGAGGTGCGCCAGGCGAGCGACGGGGACGAGGCCGTCGAGATGGCCGCCGAGTGGTTGCCCGACGCCCTCGTGATCGACGTGATGATGCCCAACAAGGACGGCATCACGGCCCTGCGAGAGATCCGCGAGCAGTCCGGCGGCGGCGGCGTCGGTGTGGTCGTGGTGTCGGCCAAGGCCAGCGCCGAGGCCGAGGCCATGGACGCCGGTTCCGACGACTTCGTGTCGAAGCCGTTCGACCCCGACGACCTGTCGGCCCGGGCCCGCGCCGCCCATCGCTGGCACCAGCAGGCCGCGGCCCGCGGCTGAGCCCCCTGTCGGGCGCGCTCACCCCCCGCTGACGAGCACCTCGGCGCCGACCGGCGGCGTGGGGTCGTCGGCCAGGTCGAACCAGCCGTCAGGGACGTGCACCGGCCGCGGCCCGTCGGTGTGGCCTCGCTTCAGCCGCCGGGCCCCGGGCGGCAGCTCGGCTGACGGGTCGAGCCGGTCGAGCAACCAGTCGAGGCCGGCCAGCGACGACACCAGCGCGAACTCGCGCCGGAGCTCGGGACCGACGGGGAAGCCCTGGAGGTACCAGCCGGTCTGGCGGCGCAGGGACCGCAACCC
>JACDCH010000482.1 GCA_013694495.1 Acidimicrobiia bacterium
ACGTGCTGCGGCTCGTGGCCGACGGCTTCGACACCTCCGAGATCGCCGGCAAGCTGGCGTACTCCGAGCGCACGATCAAGAACGTCATCCACGACATCACGTCGCGCCTCTGCCTGCGCAACCGCACCCACGCCGTCGCCTGGGCAGTCCGAGAGGGCCTGATCTGAGCCTGCGCCCGACGACGCGCCGGCGGGTCGCTCGCAGGAACCGTGGCTGACGACTTCGGGGCGGTGACGCCCCTGTCGGAGTCCGTGCTCTGGCGCCTCAATCGCGCCTGGTTCGAACGTGAGGGGCCGGCCGCGTGGAGCACCGGCACCGTGCCGTCGATGATCACGACGAACGCGGTGATGGGGTTGTCGTACGCGCGTGTCGTCGTCGAGTTCCTCCGCCGGTGGGCGGAGACCTCGACCGCGGAGGAGCGGCGCCAACCGGTCCACATCGTCGAGCTGGGCGCGGGCTCCGGCCGGTTCGCCTACAACTTCGTGCGCAAGCTCGAGCCGCGACTGCGAGCGGTCCCGGCGTTGCGCGACCTGCGGGTCACGTACGTCATGACCGACTTCGCGCGGAGCACGATCGACGGCTGGCGCCGCCACGAGCGCTTGGCCCCGCTCGTCGTCGAGGGCCGGCTCGACTTCGCCGCCTTCGATGGCGCCTGGCCGGCGCCGCTGCGCCTGGTGCAGTCGGGCACGGACCTCGATCCGGCTGCACCCGCCCCCGGCCCTCTCATCGTGCTGGCCAACTACGTGATCGACGGGCTGCCGCTCGACTCGTTCGTCCACGAAGGCGGCGTCTTCGGCGAGCATGTGGTGCGGGTGGTGACGCCGTACGGCATGAAGGACATCTCGTCGCTCGATGACATCCGTCTGTCGTGGGGGCGGCGGGCGGTCGCTGCCGGACGATACGAGGATCCCGAGCTCGAGCGGCTCCTCCGCTCCCTCGCGGGAGGGCGCGGCGATCGCACCATCCTCCTACCGGTCGCGTTCCTGCGCACGCTGCGCTACCTCCGCAGCCTCGCCACCGGGCCGCTCCTCTTCCTCACCGCCGACAAGGGCTGGAGCCGCACCCCCATCGGCCCGCAGGGCGAGGGGCCGGGGATGGCGACGCACGGCAGCGTCTCGTTCATGGTCGACTACTCGGTGATCGCCACCTACGTCCGCCAACAGGGTGGTGTCGCGTTCGTACCACCCCACCAGCCGGCGAGTCTCGCCACGGCGGCGTTCGTCCTCGGCGGGCAGACCGCGGCGTGGTCCGAGCTGGGCCAGCTCTTCACCGATGTCGTCGTCGACGGCGGACCGGATGACTGGTTCCAGTTGAAGGAGATGCTCGACGGGGAGCAGGGGGTGCCGACGCTCGCCCAGCTCATGGCGCGCCTCCGCGCCGCGCAGTGGGACTCCTGGGTCTTCCTCGACCTCTTCCGGGCATTCATGATCCGCACCATCTTCGTCACCGAGGACGAGCGTCTCGACGTGCGACTCGCGCTTCGAAACGTCGAGGAGCTGTACTTCCCGATCGGGGAGCACGCCGATGTTCCGTTCTGCGTCGCTGCCGTCCTCTGGCGGATCGGCGACCCCGCCGCTGCCCTCCGGCTCCTCGCCTGGTCCGAGCGCCTGCACGGCCCCGACGGCGAGCGCTCCACCCTCGCCGCGCTCTGCCACCGCGAACGCGGCGATCTCGCCGCCGCCCGGCACGCCACCACGCTCGCCATCAAGTACGAACCCGACCTCGAGCTTCCCTACCAGCTGGTCAACCAGCTCGAGCTCGACGCCACCGGCGCGGGGGTTCGAGCGGACGGCGACGACGCGTGGAGCGCCGCCTTGTGGGTGTCGACGCGGGCGCCGGGCAGGCCCTGCTTCCAGCGCATGCCCGACGCGTAGCGCTCCGTTCGCCGGTTCAGCCGGCCGGAACCGTGGTAGCTGCCCCGGGGTCGGGGGCGCCGGGGCATTCCGGCGGGATCGAGACGCCCGGCACCAGGCCCGAGGGGCACCGCTCCTCGAGCTCCCTGGCTTCGCGGCTGCAGTCGCCGCCGGCCTGGGTCTGGAACTCGATATCCTCGATCGCCAGCGTGTTGTTGGTCGGCGCGTTGGCCCGCTGCGTGACGATCACCTCGACCTGCACGGCCCCGCCGCCGTTCTCCAGCTCGTGGTTCTGCACGTCGTTGCTGTCGGTGAGCGCGATGGGACCGAATTCGCTGCGGGCGCCGGCCTCGTCGGTCATCACCAACCGCACCTCGGCGGGGCGGCTGAAGTTCGTGAAGCTCTCCGGATCGCCGTTGCGGAAGATCATCAGGTCGAGGTCGACCGGACGGGCGAACGTGGCGATGAGCCGGATCTCCTCGCCGTCGACGGGGACGCCCTTCCACGTGCTGGCCGGCCCGGTCAGGCGGTCGAACAGCACGAGGGGGTCGATCCCGTCGATGGTTGAAGCGCCGATGACCTGCCCGCTCGCCGCGGCCAGGGGGTCGAACTCCTGGTTGCGGAAGTCGTTCCATCGACACGTCACCGGTGCGATGACGTTGTCCTGGGTCCACTCCCGCACCGGGGCGACGAACGTGAACAGCAGGCCGAACAGGATGGCGAACAGGCCGAGGCCCTTGCGCAGCGGACCCATGATGGCGCCGAAGCTCCGCTTCTTACGGGCCTTGACCCCACCGACGCCGGGCCGAGCGCCGACATCGAGGGTCTTTGCCTTGCGCTTCGGGATGAGCTTGGCCCACCACTTCCGCTTGACCGACTCGGCGTTCTCGAGCGTGTTGCCGCACCGGCTGCAGAACTTCCGGGCCTGCGGGTTGCCCTCGCCGCAGTCGCCGCAGATCAGGTCGCCGGGCTGGAGGCGCCGGGTCGGCTTGGTCTTCTGGATGACCTTGCCGGCCTTCTTCGCCACCGTCGGCTTCATGGCGTCGGGTTGGGCCGCGCCGGTACCGCCGGCGGCCGGCTTCTCGGCGGTGTCCGCAGGGGCGGCGGTGGCGTCCGGCAGGGCCGGCTTGGCCACGGGCGCGAGCATCGCCGCCACCCTGGTCGGGTCAGCGGGCGGGGCCGGCGGTGTGGGCGGCGGCGCAGCGCTCGGCAG
>JACDCH010000509.1 GCA_013694495.1 Acidimicrobiia bacterium
CGCCGTCGCGCTGGCGGCCAGCGCCGGCGCCTACCTCCTCGCCGCCGGCGCCCTCGCCCTCCTGGTCGGCCAGTTCCGGCCGGCCCGCACGGGGCCCCGCACCCGTCTGCGGACCGACGTCGCCGAGGGCCTCCGCTACCTCGTTGGCCACCGCGTGCTCCGCACGCTGGCGGTGTGCGTCGGGCTCTCGAACCTCGCCAACACGGCGCTGTTCGCCGTGTTCGCGCTGTACGTCGTCGACCCCGGACCCATGGGGCTCTCCGAGCGGGGCTTCGGCCTGCTGCTCACGGCCGCGGCCGCCGGCTCGCTCGTCGGCTCGGCAATCGTCACCCGGGCCGAGAGGGTGCTGGGGCGGTGGGGGGCGCTCATGCTCTCCGCCCTCGTCTTCCCGATCTCACTGGCCGCGCCTGCCATCACGACGGCGCCGTGGGCGGTGGCCGCCGGCCTGATCGTCACCGGCATCGCCGGCGTCGTGTGGAACGTCATCACCGTCTCGCTGCGCCAGCGCACGGTGCCCGACCACCTGCTCGGGCGGGTGAACTCCGCCTACCGGCTCCTCGCCTGGGGCTCGATGCCCCTCGGGGCGTTCCTCGGCGGCGTCCTGGCCGACACGTGGGGGTTGCGCACGACGTTCGCGGTGGCGGCCGGGATCAACCTCCTGTGCATGCCGCTGCTCTTGGCCAACGTCACCCGGGAGAACCTCACGGACTCGGAGGTCGCTCCCGCAGCCACCTAGCTTGCTGCCGATGTCCCCCCGGCGGTCGAGGCGGTCGAGGCGGTCGAGGCGGTCGCAGCGATCACGGCGCACGATCGCTCTGACGGTGATCGCCGCGCTCGTGGCCATCGGCGCCGGCGCGGGCCTCGCCTACGCAACCACCCGACCCCGTGTCGACCCGGGCCGGGAGATCGAGGCCCGGCCCTGCCCCCGCCAGTACGTGCGGCTCCCGCCGACGCCGGTGAGCAAGGACTCGCTGCAGCTCGAGGAGGTCGACACCGCCGGCGCCGTCGACCCCGCCGCCCTGGCCTTCGCCCCGGACGGCTCGGCCGACGGGCTGCTCGGCGACCGCAGCGGCCGGGTCGCCCGGATCGTCGATGGGCAGCCCACCGACGAGGTCGTCCTCGACTTCCGGGGCGACACCCAGGAGGTCGGCGACGGCGGCCTGCTCGGCCTGGCCTACGACCCCGCCGGCGACTGGGTGTACGTCTACCGCGCCACCGAGGCGCGCGACGACGTCGTCACGGCCTACCCGCTCGACGCCGACGGCCGCCCGGACGAGTCGGCCGAGCGGGAGATCCTCTTCGTCGATCACCCGTCGTCGGAGCAGCATCACGGCGGCGGCTTCGTGTTCGGGCCCGACGGCAACCTGTGGATCGGCCTCGGCGACGGCGGCGGGCTCGGCGATCCGTTCGAGAACGGCCAGCGCACCGACACGCTGCTGGGCAAGGTGATACGCATCACCCCGACGCCCGAGGGCGACGAGCCGTACACGATCCCGAGCGACAACCCGTTCGTCGACCGCGAGGGGTTCAGCCCGGAGATCTGGCTGATCGGGCTGCGCAACCCGTTCCGCATCTCGTTCGACGCGGCCACCGGCGACCTGTGGGTGGGCGACGTCGGCCAGGCGTGCTGGGAGGAGCTGAACCTCCTGCGGGCCGCCGACGGCTGGCTCCCCGGCGCCAACCTCGGCTGGGACGCGCGCGAGGGCTCGTACCCCTACGAGGGCGACGCCGTGCCCGGTGGGTCGCTCGAGCCCGCCCACACGCACCCGCACCGCGACGGCTGGTGCGCCCTCGCCGCCGGCTTCGTCGCGCGCGACGGCGTGCTGCCCGGCCTCGACGGGTTCCTGCTCCACACCGACTACTGCAAGGGCCGGATCATGGCGTTCCGGCCCGGCTCGGTCGACGACCCGCCCCGGCTGGTCGACACCGGGCTGGACCTCGAGCGCCCGGTGGCGATCGTCCCGGGCCCGGACGGCGTTCCCTGGGTGCTCTCGATCGAGGGCCCGGTGTACCGGATCGTCCCCGCGGGCTGAGATGAAGGGTTCCCGACCGCTGCGGGCGAAAGCCTCCGACGCGGGAACCCGGGATCGAATGGAGACGCAGGAAGGCCTGCGGCTGCATGACCGTCGTCGACGAATCCGCCCGCAGGGCCTGAGCGGCCCGACCGTGTGGCGGTCGCCGTGGGACCGGCAGATCGTGCGGCTGGCGGTGCCCGCCCTCGGGTCGCTCATCGCCGAGCCGCTCTACATCCTCGCCGACACCGCGGTGATCGGGCACCTGGGGACGCCGCAGCTCGCCGGCCTGGCCGTGGCCGGGTCGATCCTGCTCACCGCCCACGCGCTGTGCATCTTCCTCGCCTACGGCACCACCGCGGCCGTGGCCCGGCTGCTCGGCGCCGGTGACGAGGCGGGGGCCGCCCACCAGGCCGTCCAGGGCCTCTGGCTGGGCGGCGGGCTGGGCGTGGTGCTGGCCGCCGTCGGG
>JACDCH010000512.1 GCA_013694495.1 Acidimicrobiia bacterium
GGTGGGTGGGGCTCCGGCCCCACCCACCGAGCCGCCTCTCTCGAGAGAGGGCAAGGCAAAGCGCATGCTTCGATTCGTGTTGCGCCGGTTGATGTGGATCATCCCGACGCTCCTGCTGGTCACCTTCCTGGTCTTCGTGGCCGTCCGGGTGTCGACCGACCCGGTCCAGGCCTTCCTGCGGTTGAACCCCCGCGCCACCGAGGCGCAGGTGCAGGCCTACCGCGACATCAACAACCTCAACGGGTCGATCCCGACCCAGTACTGGAACTGGTTGCTGGACTTCGTCCGCTTCGACTGGGGCGTCGCCATCCGCGGCCGACGACCAGTGTGGCCCGAGCTCAAGAACGCGCTGGCCAACACCGCGGTGCTCGGCATCGTGGCGACCGCCTTCGGGATCACCATCGGCCTGGCCATCGGCATCTCGTCCGCGCTGCGGCAGTACACGAAATTCGACTCGTTCACCACGGCCACCGCGTTCGTCGGGATCTCGATCCCGCCCTACGTGTCCGCCCTTCTCCTGCAGCTGTTCTTCTCCGTGTACCTGCAGCGCTGGCTCGGCCGTGACCAGCCGCTGCTGCCGACGTCGGGCGTCTACCCGGCCGGGCACCAGGGCTTCGACCTCTTCCTCCGGGCGAAGCACCTCGTGCTCCCGGTGATCGTCGTGTCGATCCAGATCATCGCCGTCTACAGCCGCTACATGCGGGCGACCTTGCTCGAGGTGTTGAACTCCGACTACCTGCGCACGGCCAGGGCGAAGGGCATCTCGGAGCGTCGAGTCATCATCAAGCACGCGTTCCGCAACGCGCTGATCCCCATCGTCACCGTCGCCGCCGTCGACGTGGGCGGGATCATCGGCGGCCTCATCATCACCGAGCGCGTGTTCGAGTACCGGGGGATGGGTGACTTCTTCCTGACCGCGTTCGAGAACGGCGACTTCCCGCAGATCATGCCGTTCATGGTGCTGATCGTTCTCGCCGTGGTGTTCTTCAACCTGCTCGCCGACATGGTCTACGCCTGGCTCGACCCGAGGATTCGCCTTGACTGATCTCTCCGCCACCGGCCTCGAGCACATCAGCGAGCTCGAGGAGCCGATCGTCCCCAACGCCGACGCCGACGCCGACGCCGAGGGCCTGGCCGTCGTCTCGAAGTCGCCGACGCAGCTGGCCTTCCGACGGTTCCTCCGTCACCGGCTGGCGGTCGCCTGCCTCGGCATCCTCGTGCTGCTCACGCTGATGGTCGTGTTCGCGCCGCTCACGGCCCGGTACTCCGAGATCGAGCAGGTGACCGATGACTCCGGCGCGATCCTGCGCAACGTCTCCCCTCGGTGGGATGCGTGGTTCGGCACCGACGACATCGGGCGCGACCTGTACGCCCGCATCATCTGGGGCGGCCGGGTCTCGATGTTCATCGGCATCGCCGTCGCCTTCTTCTCCGCCATCATCGGCACCGCGGTGGGGGCACTCGCCGGCTGGCGGGGCGGTCGAGTCGACGACGCCCTCATGCGGGTCACCGACATCTTCCTGGCCTTCCCGCTCCTCGTCGCCCTGCTGGTGATGCGGAACCTCTTCGCCGAGATCACCTGGTTGCGCTGGCTCTTCGGCGACCTCAGCTCACCTCGCTTCATCGTGGTGCTGCTGTCGCTCGTCGGCTGGATGCTCGTGGCCCGGCTCGTCCGGGGGACGATCCTCAGCCTCAAGGAGCGGGAGTTCGTCGAAGCGGCCCGGGCCCTCGGCGCCACCGACCGCAAGATCATCATGCGCCACCTGATCCCCAACTCCCTCGGGCCGATCATCGTGGCCATGACCACCACCGTGGCGGTGGCGATCATCACCGAGTCGACGCTGTCGTTCTTCGGCTACGGGCCCAATCCGGCCGAGGGCCGATCGAGCTGGGGCAACCTGCTCAGGGAGGCCGACGGCGCCATCACCACCGGACGGGAGTGGAAGGCCATCTTCCCCGGCCTGACCCTCGTGCTCGTCGTGCTGTGCGTGAACTTCGTCGGTGACGGGCTGCGGGACGCGTTCGACCCCAAGCAGCGCAGGACGTCCGGCTGATGGCCCGTGGCAACGGGGCGACGCCGGCGGCGGTCGCGCCGACGACACCGAACGGCGCGCCGGACGGCGGTCCCATCCTCTCGATCCGGGACCTGCGGGTGTCGTTCCCGACCGAGGACGGCGCGGTGCAGGCGGTCCGCGGGATCGACCTCGACGTGAACCGCGGCGAGTTGGTCGCCATCGTGGGCGAGTCGGGTTCCGGCAAGTCGGTGTCGATGCTGGCGGCCATGGGCCTCCTGCCCAAGGGCGCCCAGATCAGCGGCTCGGTCAAGGTGGGCGGCCAGGAGCTGATCGGCGCGTCGGCCAAGGCGCAGCGCTCCGTGCGGGGCCAGCGGATGGCGATGATCTTCCAGGACCCGCTGTCGGCCCTGAACCCCGTGCACCGCATCGGCGACCAGATCGGCGAGATGCTCGACGCCCACCAGAAGCTGTCCAAGCAGGCGGTCAACACCAAGGTCGTCGAGCTGCTCGAGCTCGTGGGCATCCCGCAGCCCGCCGACCGGACCCGCCGCTACCCCCACGAGTTCTCGGGCGGTATGCGCCAGCGGGTGATGATCGCCATGGCGATCGCCAACGATCCCGAGGTGCTCATCGCCGACGAGCCCACCACCGCGCTCGACGTCACGGTGCAGGCCCAGATCCTCGAGGTCATCCAGCGCGTCCAGCGTGAGCTCCGATCGGCCGTCGTCTTCATCACGCACGACCTCGGTGTGGTCGCCCGCATCGCCGACCGGGTGCAGGTCATGTACGCCGGCCGGTCCGCGGAGCGGGGCGAGGTGCACGACCTGTTCCGGCAGCCCACGCATCCGTACACGGTCGGGCTGCTCAGCGCGCTGCCGCAGGTGGGCCGGTCGCGGCTCCTGCCGATCCCCGGGGCGCCGCCGAACATGTTGGCGCCGCCGTCGGGCTGTGCCTTCCGCGCCCGCTGCTCCTACGCGCAGGACCTGTGCGCGGAGGACCCGCCGCCCGACCTGAGGCCGTTCGGTGCGGCCGAGACGGCGTGCCGGCGGGCCGAGGAGCTGGCCGGGGTGCTGCAGCCGTGAGCGAACCCGTGAGCGCGGAGAGCCTGGCGACGGACTCCTACGACGACCGCGACGACGACGCAATGCCGCTGCCCGCCGCCCTGCGCACGGCCGGCGCCGAGGCGATCCTCGAGGTCACCGACCTCGTGAAGCACTTCCCGGTGCGCGACCTCCAGGGCCTGCGCGTCGTGAAGCAGCAGGTGCAGGCCGTGAGCGGCGTCTCCTTCGCCGTCGGCGCCGGCGAGACGCTCGGCCTGGTGGGGGAGTCCGGCTCGGGAAAGTCCACAGTGGGCCGCTGCCTGCTGCGGCTCATCGAGCCGACGTCGGGCTCGATCCGCTACAAGGGCGCCGAGCTGACGACGATGGGCCGCAGCCGGATGCGCGACCTCCGCAAGGAGATGCAGATCGTCTTCCAGGACCCCTACGCGTCGCTCGACCCCCGCATGACGGTCGGGTCGGCGATCGAGGAGGGCCTGGTCATCCACGACGTGAAGAGCAACCACCGGGAGCGGGTCGAGGAGCTGCTCGACCTCGTCGGCCTGGCCCCGCAGCACGCGAAGCGCTTCCCGCACGAGTTCTCCGGCGGCCAGCGCCAGCGCATCGGGATCGCCCGGGCCCTCGCCCTCGATCCGTCGCTGATCGTGCTCGACGAGCCGGTGTCCGCCCTCGACGTGTCGATCCAGGCGGGCGTCGTCAACCTGCTGGAGCGCCTCCAGGACCAGCTGGGCCTGGCGTTCCTGTTCATCGCCCACGACCTTTCCGTCGTCCGCCACATCTCCGACGTCGTGGCCGTGATGTACCTGGGCAAGCTGGTGGAGGTGGCGCCCAAGGAGGAGCTGTACTCCTCGCCGGCCCACCCCTACACGCAGGCGCTGCTGTCCGCCGGGCCGGTCCCGGACCCGGGCCGCGAGCGCGAGCGCAAGCGCATCGTCCTCACGGGCGACCTCCCGAGCCCCATCAACCCGCCGTCGGGGTGCCGGTTCCGGACCCGGTGCTGGAAGGCCCAGGACGTGTGCGCGGAGGAGGAGCCGCTCCTCATCGACCGCGGTCAGGGCCACCCGGTGGCCTGCCACTTCGCCGAGGTGGTCGAGGTCGTCTGAAGGGCCCCGCGCTGGGGTTCCGTGATCGTGGGTCGGGCCGGGTCGCGCACTAACGTCTGCGACTCGCTATGGCGCTCGCACTCTTCCTCACCGAGCTGAAGTTCTGGGTCGGGCTCACCTACGTCGTCGACAGCCTGCTCCTGATCTTCCTGGTCCTGCTGCACTCGGGCAAGGGTGGTGGCCTGTCCGACATGTTCGGTGGCGGCCTCGGGGCCACAGCCGCCGGCTCCACGGTCGCCGAGCGCAACCTCGACCGCATCACCGTGGTCGCCGCGCTCATCTGGCTCTTCTGCTCCATCAGCCTCGCCCTCCTCATCTAGTGACCCGAGTCGCGCATGCGCCCGGCATCTCGCCGGCCAGTCTCCGCCGCTCGCTGCGTCCTCGGCCTCGTATTCGCTGGGGGAGTCCGTCGGCCTGCGTCCTTGCGAGCGACGAACCTGACTCGACGAACTGCCGACCAACGTACGACTCGGGTCACTAGTGGCTCGGCGGCCGGCGCCGGCTGCCCTGGTCGCGGCGGGGCTGCTCGTGCTCGCCGCGGCGAGCTGCACGGGCGGTGGCGAGACGTCGGCGTCGTCGACGCAGCCCACCGACGAAGCGCCCGCGGCCTCGACCACCCTCCGCGACGACCTTCCGGTGGTGGGCGGCACGTTGCGCCTCGGCGTCGGTCGCCTCGAGTCCCTCGACCCCGCCGACGCGTCGCCGGAGTCGGTGAGCTCGGCCATCGCGGCCGACCTCCTCTTCGACGGCCTCACCGAGGTCCGAGCCGGCGACGCGGCGGCTCGCCCGGCGCTGGCGGCGCGCTGGGACACCGCCGACAGGGGCCGGACGTGGCGGTTCACGCTGCGCCCCGACGCCCGCTTCTCCGACGGCAGCGCCCTCACCGCCACCGACGTCGAGCGCTCCATCGAGCGCGTCGTACGGGAGGGGGTCGCCTCGCTGTCGGGCTCCCGCCTCGAGGCCCTCCTGGGGTACGACGACTTCGTCGCCGGCACCACGGCCGACCTCGCCGGCGTCCGGGTGGCCGACGCGTCCACGCTCGAGGTGCAGCTCGAGGTCCCCCTGGCCACCCTCCCCGAGCTGCTGGCGTCGCCGACGTTCGGCGTGGTCTCCGGCCTCGCCCTCGACGCGACGAACCCGTCGTTCGCCGAGGCGCCGTCGGTCACCAGCGGACCGTTCCGCTTCGCCAGCCGCGACGGAGACGTGATCCGGCTCGTTCGCACCACCGACGGCGACGCCTACCTCGACGGGGTCGACCTCCACCAGCACGACGACCTCGCCACGGCCTACGACACGTTCGCCGCCGGCGGGCTCGACTGGTCGCTCGTGCCCCCGTCTCGGGTCGACGCCGCCGCCGAAGACCACGGAGTCGACGGGTTCGTGCCGTTCCAGGCCGAGCTCTTCTTCGGCTTCAACCTGGCCCAGCCCGAGTTCGCCGACGTCCGCTTCCGCCAGGCGATCATGGCCGCCGTCGACCGCGAGGCGGTCGTGAACGCCGTGTACTTCGGCATCGCCCGCCCGCTGTCGGTGCTGATCCCCGAGGGGGTGCCCGGCCACGACGCACGGCGCTGCGGCGACGGCTGCGCCTACGACCCGCCGCGGGCCGAGCAGCTGCTCGAATCCGCCTTTCCGACGGGCACCGTCCCGACGGTGTACATCGACTACGACGACGGCGTCGACGAGGCCGCCGTGGCCGGGATCATCGAGGAGAACCTCGAGGCGGTCGGCATCCCCGCCACCCTGCGCCCGCACCCGGCCGGCGCCTTCGGGGCGTTCCTCACCCAGGGCCAGGGCGCCCTCGTGCGCCTGGGCTGGGTGGCGGTCGCCCCCACCGGCGACGCCTACCTGGCCCCGCTGTTCGCCAGCGGCAGCCCCGACAACGTCACCGGCCTCGCCGACCCCAGCGTCGACGAGCTCCTCGCCGCCGCCACCGCCGCCGTCGCCCCCCGCGAGCGCGAGCGCCTCCTCGGGGAGGCCGAGTCCGCCATCCTCGCCCTCGCCCCCGTCGTCCCCCTGGCCCAGTTCCAGATCCTGTCCGTGGCCGGCGACGCCGTCCACGACCTCGACCTCGCCATCAACGGCACCTTCGACCCCGACGCCGTCTGGCTCTCCCCGTAGCCGTCGCGGCGCAGGCCCGCGCGCTGCGCCTGGGTGGCGGCCGCCGAGAGCGCGTGCCTCATGGCCGCTTCGAACCCGACGAACCCTCGCGCTACAGTCCACCCTCCCCTCGGGAGACCGAGGACACCACGTCGGAGTGGCGGAATAGGTAGACGCGCCAGGTTGAGGGCCTGGTGTCCGCAAGGACGTGGGGGTTCAAGTCCCCCCTCCGACACGAACCTTACGGACACATGGGTCGGCTTCGATGTCGACCGATCGGCAGTCCGGAAGGTAGGTGCCGAGGACGCCGGCCTCCTCGTAGAAGCGGCTCCGGAGCTTCGCGTCGCTGACCTGCAGCAGCCCGATGAGGCCACCGAGGTGTTCGACGGCGTCGCGAACATCGGCGGCGGTGTTGACGTCCGCACGCTGCGCGCCGTCGAGGGCCTCGAGCGTCGCCTGTGCGCGCGATCGCTCGGCCTGCACGTCCTTGATCCAGCCGGCGACGACAGCGGGGTCGGTGCCGGCCTCGAGGAGCTCCCGGTAGCGGTCCAGCTTGCGGTCGCACTCTCGCAGGAGGTCGTTGGCGGCTGCGCGCTCGGCAGGAGACGCCGGCTCGGCGGCGGCGCCGAGGATCGCCTCACAGGTGGCGTCGACGTTCTCCGGGTCGAACAGCTGCCCCAACCAGTCGTCGAGGTCGGGGAGGAGGTCCCGCTCGCGCAGGTAGACGACCTTCGGGTGCGGCAGCTGCGCAGACTTCGCGTACTCGGCGCCGTACTGGCACCGGTAGTACGCCTCGCCGTGGTGCCAGCTCCCCTGGAGCTTCCGCCGGCAGAGCCCGCACGTGAGCCGGCCACGGAGGAGGTACGGCCGCTCGGTCTTGGATCCTCGCCGCGGCTTGCTGCCCCGGCGAGCGACGACCATCCGTGACTGCACCTCGCGGAAGGTCTCCATCGAGATCAGCGCCTCGTGCGACGGATCCGTCGACCAGACCCACTCCTCCTCGCCGTTCCACCGCATCACGGTTTGGTGGCCGGCGCTCACGTCCTCGACGTCGAGCAGCACCTCCTCCCGCCGTTGCTTCGCCCAGACCTGGTAGCCGGTGTAGCGGGGA
Source organism: Acidimicrobiia bacterium (assembly GCA_013694495.1). Taxonomy (GTDB): domain Bacteria; phylum Actinomycetota; class Acidimicrobiia; order Acidimicrobiales; family JACDCH01; genus JACDCH01. The sequence goes on from JACDCH010000512.1 coordinate 7,385, forward strand.
TTGCAGAGGATCGCTCGGACGGCGGACTTCCCCCACGCGAGCCCGTGGCGGTGGCGGTTGCGGGCGCGGTCAGCGCCGCTCGGCGAGGCGATCCCGTCGGCCGTCAGGCGCTCGGCGATGGCCAGGTACCCCCGGCCGGCGAGGTACTCGTCGAAGATCCGCTGAACGACCGGCGCCGTCTCGGGATCGGGCTCGAGCTGATGCAGCCGCTTCCCGTCGCCTGCCTTCTCCGGGTTCGGGTGCGGCCCGGCGTCGGCCAGCCGGTAGCCGTACGGCGGCCGTCCACCGAGGAACCGGCCCTGCGTCGCCGCCTGCGCGCTCATAGCCGTGCGGACGCGTGTCTTGATCCGCATGCGCTCGCCCTTCGACATCCCGCCGAAGAGCATCATCACCAGGTCGTGCGCCTCGGAGCCGGGATCGATGGCACCGCCGACCTCGGGCACCCACAGCTGGACGCCGTAGTGCGTGAACACCGGAAACGTGAGCCCGAACTGGTTCCCGTAGAACGCGCGCTGCGGCTCGCCGATGACCACGGCCGAGAACCCCCGATCGGGCCGGGCGATGGCGGCGAGCAGCCGGGCGGACTCAGGCCGCCGCTTCCATGGCAACGACCGGCTCTGCCCGATGTCGAAGAACTCAGCAACGACCTCGCCACCGGCGGGCTCGATGAGGCCGAGACTCCGATGGAGCTGCCACTGCTTCGACGACTCGGGGTCCTGCTGGTCCTCGGTGCTCACCCGGCCGTAGAAGGCGAACGGGATCATGCCGACCTCCTCACGCTGCGTCCGGCGGGGCCTCCTGATCCTGGCTCGCCGAGCGGGCTGCCCGGAGCATGTCCAGCAGGACGCCAGCGGCGCTGGCCGTCAGCCGGGGCGCCTCGGTCGGCACCGCCACCCGCAGGGACACCGTCGGGACGTGCCGCCGGCACCGGTTCGTCTTGGTCGTCGTGTCGTGCATGGCCGGATCGTGCAACGCGAGTCTCAGCATCGGTCTCAGCGTCACGCTGACCGGTCTCAGCATCGGTCTCAGCGTCACGCTGACCGGTCTCAGAGCGAGTCTCAGCGTCGACGCTGAGACGGCTGACACGGTTGAGCCGGCGGGTGCTGGCACCGAACCGCTCGTGGGCCGTCTGCCGGGTCACACCGAGGGCGGCACCGACGTCGGCCCAGGTGGCGCCCAGGGAGCGGGCGCGTGCGATGTGGGCCGCCGCCTCCCGTTGGGCTCCTTGTGCGGCGAGGAGCGCCAGGCGAGCGCTGCGCAGCGCCGCTGCGAACTCGAGGTCGGATCTGGACGTGGACATGGCTGTGCCTCCCGGGCGGATCGCTTCATCGGGAGGAGCCATCGACGCCGAGCTCCGAGGCGTACGAGAGATTCTGCGGAATCGCGTCGCGCTTCGCAATCAGCAACCCTCTGTAGGGAGGTCATGACAGACATCCCGCTCCCGTTCGAGCTCCCTCCTCCTGACGCCACGCCCTCGAGGCCCTCCCACCAGCAAGCCGCACCTGCTGACCGCCATCCCCGGACCCCTGGACAGCACACAGACTTGCCATTACCGCTTTGCGGCAACGGCGGAAGCGTCCGCCGCTCCGTGCACGCCGCCGAGGCGGTCACGCTCGAGCAGCTCCTCGACCACCTTGACCGCCTGCTGTCGGTGCCCGCCGCACCTTCGTTGGCCGACGCCGACAGGCGTGCGGTGAGGCTCTGGGCCGAGGAAGCCGCTGCAGGCGTCGTCTCCCGCAGGGAGGGCCTCAAGCTCGTCCGCCAGGTCGAGCGGGTCCTCGCCGACGAGAGCCGCACGGCGATCCAGGTCGGCTGCGCGAAGGAACGCATCGAGATGCGACTTGCGTTGGCCAAGGAACGCGCCGCCGGCACCCACTGGCAGCGCCGAGACAGCGGCCGCCGAGCGAAGCAACCGACCCACGTCGATGTCGACCCAGCGGCATGGCGCCGAACGAAGGCAACCGCGGCGAAGAAGGGCATGACGATCGGCCACTACGTCGGCACCCTCGTCCGATCGGCTGCTGAGCGCGAGCTCCCGGTGGTTGACACGTACGCGTCAACCACGCACCTGTTCGCCAGGGTCGACGTCGACAAGCCCACGTGGGATGCGTTCAAGGCACGGTGTCACGACCAGGGCGTGTCGGCAGCTCGCGGCGTCGGGCTCGTGGTCGAACGGGCCGCATCGAAGCGCAATGGTCAGCGGGCGCCTGAGGCGGGCCCTTGACGAATTGCTTCCGGCTCGAGAGCCTGCGCGTGTGTCGAGCGGAGAGGTTCAGGTCTCGCTGTCGGGTGCGGACATCTGCACGCTCGTCGACGCACTCGACTCGCACGAGTACTGGCAGCTCGCTGACCTTCTTCCTCGGGACAATGGAGAGGTCTGGATCCCGGGCGACCTGCCCGCGGGCGACGACCGCTACTGGGACGGTCTTGAACCGACCCGGGAACAGCAGGAGGCGATCGACGAGGTGCGAGCCTGCCGTGCGCTCCGGGAGCGGCTGGTGCAGGCGCTGGGCGGAGTTGGGGAGCGCGACGCCAGCGTGCCGTAGTCCTCGGCGGTCGCGCCTACGCGACGGCTGCGGCGAACTGGGCGTACAAGTCGCCCGGGAGTGGATGGTGGAGCTCCCAGGTGATCGCCATTGGTTTCTCGCCGACGTGGCCGCGATAGGTGGCCGGCCCGAGGAACCAGAACGAGCGGTCATCGGCGCGGAGGCGCGTGAACAGGAGGATGACTCGGCCGTCGCGCTCATGGTTGCGGTAGCGGAGGCCGGTGGGGCTGTCCGCCCGTGTGATCGACTGGGTCTCCCAGTGGATGAGCGAGCGGCTGATGGCGTAGTCGCGGTACCGGGTCGTCGGGGAAAAGGCGCCGCTGCTCTTGTCGAGCGTGAAGGCGAACAGCTCAGCGTTCGCCGCCTTGGCTTCGTAGACACCGCTCTGCCAGGCGGCGATCTTCGCTCCGTCACCGAGACCCATCGCGGCGAGGATCTCGATCCGGCTGTACCGGGCGTAGACCTGGAGCGGCGCCTCCGCGTGAGTGTGGAGCGGCGTGTGGACGTGGTCGACCCGCCCATCGAGCACACCGAGGAGGTCGAGTAGTTCCGCTCGGACCTGGGGGTGTGCCCACAGGACGTCGACCGCATCCTGAAGGGAGGTGTCCTTGCTGATCGCCCGGTCGGTGATCTGCGCCACGAGCATGTGCAAGAGACGACGCTCGCGCTCAGGCATCGACGCCGCTGGAGGAGAGCTCCAGTCGGAGAGGAGGCGCCTGTAGGTCGCGATGCGCTCGTGGTCGTCGATATGCAGGAGCCGACCTGCCGCTCTCCGCAGGACAGTCTCGTTGGGGCCGGCTGGGCGCACCGGTGCGCCCGCGGCCTCCTGCAGGTCCGACCAGCCCCGTCCGCCGTCGTAGACGTCGTCAAGGTCGAGTCCCGACTCGAGGAGGAAGCCGCCGAGGTCGAGGTCTGGCGCGTTGCGGCGCAGGGACCGCAGCTCGTCGACCTTCGCCGGCCAGCGCGTCGGGATCGCCTCTCGCAGGCTTCGCAGGACGATCTCGGTGGCCTTCTGATCGAGCTGCATGTTGCAGCCGGCCGGCAGGAACGGGAATCGCAGCTGCACGGCTCGTTCGACGTCGCGTCGGCTACCGCCGAGGAGCGCGCGGAAGCGGCGGTCGAATCGGAACTCCTTGCGGTGGGTGCCGACGAAGTCGAGCACCGTGCAGAACGGCTTGTCCTTCACCTTTCGCAGGCCCCGACCGAGCTGCTGGAGGAACAGCGTGGGGCTCTCGGTTGGTCGCAGCATGAGGACGGTGTCGACGTTCGGAACGTCGACACCCTCGTTAAACAGGTCGACCGAGAACACGGCTCGCACTCGACCCGCGGCCAGGTCCCGCAGCGCGGTCTCACGCTCGGTCCAGGGGCTGTCGCCCCAGATGGCGACGGCGTCGATCCCGTGGCGGGTGAAGTGTTGCGCCATGAACCGGGCGTGCTCGACGCTGACGCAGAACCCGAGGCAGCGCATCGCGGCCGGCTCGGCGTGCTCGGCAACTTGCTGGACGACCAGCCGTGCCCATGCGTCAGAGCTGGTGTAGGTGTTGCTGAGCGCCTCCACGTCGTACCCCCGGCCTCGGCGCCAGGGGATGTCACGCAAGTCGAGGCCGTCGTGGATGCCGAAGTACAGGAACGGTGAGAGGTGCTGCTGGTCGATCGCATCCCACAAGCGCAGCTCGGCGGCGATGCGGTCGTCGAACCACTGAAGGATCGGTAAACCATCGCTGCGCTCGGGGGTGGCGGTAAGCCCCAGCAGCTCGACTGGGGCGAGGTGGTCGAGGACACGGGTGTACGAGGCCGCCGCTGCGTGGTGGAACTCGTCGACGATGACGACGTCGAAGTGATCGGGTGGGAGGTTGGCGAGGTCGCTGGCGTTCAGGCTCTGGATCGATGCGAAGACGTGCTCGAACCGCTGGGGTCTGGCTCCACCGACCCACTTCTCGCCGAACGAAGGCTCGCGCAGTGCGTAGCGGAACGTCGCGAGGCTCTGGTCGAGGATCTCCTCCCGGTGAGCGACGAACAGCAGGCGCGAACGCGGGAGCTGCTGGCGAAGTCGCGCGTAGTCCAGCGCCGCCATGACGGTCTTGCCGGTGCCAGTCGCGGCTACGAGCAGGTTCCGATGGTGTCCACGCTGCCGCGATAACTCGACGAGCTCCAGCAGGCGCTCCTGGAACGGCCACGGCCGTAGCTCGATCGGGCTCAGGATCACCTGTGGGCCTCGATCGGTTCCGCCGGCGCGACGAGTCTCGTCGTCGAACTGCGTCGGGTCGTATGGGACGAAGTCGCCGTTCTGCCAGTAGCTGTCGAAGACAGCGGTGAACTTGTCCACGACGTCGGGGTTGCGCGCCGAGGACGCCCTCACGTTCCACTCAAGGCCCGTCACCTGCGCGGAGTGTGTGAGGTTCGAGGACCCGACGTATGCCGTCGAGAACCCCGAGCGACGGTGGAACAGCCACGCCTTGGCGTGCAGCCGCGTTGTGCTCACGTCGTAGGAGATCCGTAGGTCCGCCCCCAGCTCGGCGAGCTGATCCAAGGCCCGCCGCTCGGTCGATCCGGTGTAGGTCGTCGTGAGCACCCGGAGAGAGCGACCGGCGCTGCAGTGGCGCCGCAGAGCGTCGAGCAGCGGGCTGATGCCACTGCGCCGAATGAACGCCATCACGAGGTCGATCGAGTCCGACGACTCGATCTCTGACCGCAGCTGGTTCCAGAGGTTCGGTTCGCCAGGAGCATTCGTCAGCAGCGTGGTGTCGAGCAACGGGATGAGCGGCTCGTCGATCTCTTCCGGTCGCCCGTCCGGCAGCCGGCGCATCACTGCGTGGAGGACCGTCGCCGGATCAGCTGGGACAGCGGTGGGGTCCACCGCCACGAGCTCGCTAAGGCGATCGAGCAGCGCGCGGGCGACGGCCAGTCCCACACCGACTCGCTCTGTGTCGCCGACGTCCGCGAGCGCGGACTCGATCTGCTTGCTCAGGTGCCACGCGATCCGGTCCGGTGCCTCAGCGGCTCTGAGGTCGCGTACTCGGGATGGCAGGCGACCGGCCAGCGCGTCGATCTGCGCCTTCAGGCCCTCGGTGATGAGCGCCTCGTAGAGCCCAGGAGCCAGCTCCTCCATGACGAGAAGCTAGGACTCCCCGCCGATCCACGCCGGGAGGCCGGGCTCAGCGCAGCCGGATGGAATCGTCACGCGATCGGAGCTCAACCCGCAGGAGACGGCGCCGAGCGCACCGTAGGTTCGGACAGGTGCCGTCGGATGAACTGATCGAACGCCATCGCCAGGCGCGCGACGAGTTCTCTGCGTCCGTCGAGCGACTCGTACCCATCCTCGAAGAGATGGCTATAGCGACCGCTCGCGACGCGCTCGCAACCGCCCACCGTCTCGAGGTTCTCGGCGAGATGAACGAGGACTGGGCCTGGACGCTCCGCATCCAGCGAGTGCTCGATGCCGACGGCACGGTGCTCTTCGACGTGGCGGCCGGCGCGGAGGCGGACGTCGAGGACCTCATCCACGAGGTCGGCGTCGACTACCTGGACCTCCTTCTGGAGGTCACCGGCGAGGAGTACTTCGGTACGCACGAGATCGAGACGTAACCGCAGAAGTGTCGGATCGCGGAGGTCAGCTCGCCGGAGCCTCGGACTCCATCCCAGCGGAGCGCCGGCCCTCGTAGAGCACGTCGGGGCCAGGTCCGCGCCGTTGGGCCACACGATCGTGCCGGCGTCTGGGTCGGCCTTCACCGATGCGAACACGGCCGGATCGCTGCGGATCTCGGCGAAGACGGGCCCGTGCATGTACGGCTCGATGTCGATCGACTTCTCGACGCCGTCGGCGAAGCGCAAACGAACGACGTGGTCATGCAGGACTTCGACGCCAGTGATGTCCATGGCCTCACTCCGTCTACGAGTCGCTCAGTCGTCGGAGCGCGGCGTCGTGTGCAGCGCGGACCCGTTCAGCCGCGTCGCCGACACGCTCGCGATGGTCGGTGCCGGCGAGTCGATCGAGGATCTCGCGATCACGCTCGACGTGCTGGATCAGAGGCTCCGTGAACTCGGGATCACTCTCGGCACGCTCGACGGCGCCAGCGACATCCTCCTCGGGGACTCCCTGGTCGCTCGCCACCGACTCAGCGTGCCAGCACGGCCGCAGTCCGGCCAGCGGCTTGTCCGCTCGATTCGTCCCCGCGAAGGCGGTCAGGAGTTGCGGACCGTGTATGCGATGCGGAGGGCCGTCGCCGCGACTTGGATCGGACCGCCGGCGTTCGGCGCAGCGACCAGGATCGAGCCGTCGTGGTGGAGCGCTGCTCCCAGCGTCTCGGCGGCAAGCAGGTTGAGGCGCTGTTCCCGCTGCACTCGCGCCATCTCCACCGCGAACTCCATCGGATGAAGGACCGTGAGCATCGCTGGTGCCGGGTGAAGGATGCGCTCCAGCGCTGCAGCGGGATCGGGTAGCGCTCCGAGGACACGACCGAGGCGCCCGGGACCGTGCATGTCGCTCGGCGGCCCCGTCGCGGCGGCCACGAGGCGCAGGTACCACAGCGACGTCGTCGCCACGTCGTCACCGAGATCGGCGACGGGGAGGGCCTCAGCGAGGACGAGCAGGGCGAGGTGATCGTCGACGACGATCACAATGGTTCAGCCAACCGCGAGATCGGGATCGTCCACCCAGGAGTCGATGTCCGATCGGAGCGACCCGTCGAAGGCCATCCGGCGGATCTCCTCGTTGGCCGACACGAACGGGTTGTCGACGCTCTCCCGGTCGCCGGGACCCAACTCGGCCTCCACCGCTTCGATGACCAGCTGCTCGGGGCGGACACCACGGGCTGCGGCCGCCGCGCGGACGCGGCGAGCCACCTCGTCGGGCAGCTCCACCGGCATGGTCACGAACCGATTGTACGACCGATGCGGTCATCTTGGCGTGGAGCACGCTGTACCTCCTTGCTCGCCCGCGACGCGGCCGGGGAGTGTGAAGCCTCGTGAGCGACGACGAGGCGTTCCCGCCGGCTCCCGACGTAAACGACCTCGCCGAGCGCCGAGTCATCCTGCTGAGCGCTGCCGCTGCTGCCGCGTTCATGAAGGCTCTCGATGTGCCCGCCGCGGTGAACCCGCGGCTCGCGGACACCCTTGCCCGCGAGCAACGGTTCCGGTGGATCGAACCGATGAGCTGACCAGCGCCTTCACCTCAGTTCGATGCGTGTCCGCAAGGGAGCGAACGCCCTGTTCGCCGACAGGCTGGGTGAGGACGGCGGCGACATGGTCGGTGAGGCTGTGATGGGGGCGCGCTGAGGCGTGGTCGTGGTGGTCATCGTTGGCGGCGTTGTCAGTCGGCGGTGATCTCGGTGA
>JACDCH010000513.1 GCA_013694495.1 Acidimicrobiia bacterium
GTGGTGACCGGGCCGGCCCACGACCTCTGCCGGGTCGCCGGCCAGCGGGCCGATGCGGGCGCGACGGACCTCGTGGCGACCGGCCCCGACGCCGCCGCCGTCCTCGCCCTCATGCGCACCTTCGCCTGAGGCTTCGGGCGTCAGGGATCCGGTGCGATGCCCGGGTCGGCGTCGCCGGCGAAGCGCGGCGCCAGCTCGACGCCGATCTCGTGGTGGCGCAGAAGGAAGCGCTGCTCGGCGGCGCTAGCTGCAGCCGCTGGTGCTGCCGCAGCTGGGGCAGGCGTGGCAGGAGCCGGCCCGCTGCATCTGGACGCCGCACTGCATGCAGTACGGCGCGTCGCTGTGGCGGACCGCCGGGGTGGTCGTCGACGACGAGGGGGTGAGCTCGTCGAGCAGGCTCGAGGCCGACTCGATCGACGGCGGGTCGGCGACGATGTCGCTGCCCTGGCGGGTCTCGACCAGGGCCTCGGCCACGCCCGGCAGGGTGGGGTCGGTGCGCTCGTCGATGGTGAGGATGTTGAGCTCGGCCCGCTCCTCGCGCGACAGGTAGTCGACCGCCAGGCGCCGGAACACGTAGTCGAGGATCGAGCTGGCGAAGCGGATCTCGGGGTCGTCGGTCATACCCGCCGGCTCGAAGCGCATGTTCGTGAACGTCTCGACGTAGGAGCGCAGCGGCACGCCGTACTGGAGGCCGTAGCTGATCGAGATGGCGAAGGCGTCGATGATGCCGGCGAGCGTGGAGCCCTGCTTCGAGACCCGCATGAAGATCTCGCCCGGGCGGCCGTCGTCGTACTCGGCGACGGTGACGAAGCCCTTGCAGTCGGCGACGCGGAAGTCGAACGTGCGCGACCGGCGGGAGCGGGGCAGCTTCTGGCGGACCGGCTCCTTCACGGTGACGATGCGCTCGACGATGCGCTCGACCACCTCGGCGGGCGCCGACGCGGTGGCCTGGGGGGCGGCCGCCGCGTCGTCTCCCTTCTTCGAGGTGGACAGGGGCTGGCCGACCTTGCAGTTGTCGCGGTACACCGCGACGGCCTTGATGCCGAGCCGCCAGGCGTCGAGGTGGAGCTGCTCGACCTCCTCGATGGTGACCTCCTCGGGGAGGTTCACCGTCTTGGAGATGGCCCCCGAGATGAAGGGCTGGACCGCGCCCATCATCCGCACGTGCCCGCTGTGGTGGATCGTGTTGTCGCCCATCGAGCAGGCGAACACGGGCACGTGCTCGGCCTGCAGGTGCGGCGCCCCGAGGATCGACTTGTGCTCGTCGATGTGCTCGATGATGTCGCCGACCTGGGCCTCGTCGTAGCCGAGGCGGCGCAGGGCCCGCGGGATGGTCTGGTTGACGATGGACATCGTGCCCCCGCCCACCAGCTTCTTCATCTTCACCAGGCCGAGGTCGGGCTCGATGCCGGTGGTGTCGCAGTCCATGAGCAGGCCGATGGTGCCGGTGGGGGCCAGCACCGACGCCTGGGAGTTGCGCACGCCGGCGGTCTCGGCCAGCTCGCAGGCGGCGTCCCAGGCGCGCTGGGCGGCCGACAGGAGGTCGGAGGGGACGAGCTCCTCGTCGATGCTCGCCGCCGCCTCGCGGTGCATGCCGAGGACCCGCTGCACGTGGTCGCGGTTCTCGGCGTACCCGGCGTGCGGGCCCATGCGGACGGCGGTGCGGGCCGACACCTCGTAGGCGTGGCCGGTCATGAGCGCGGTGATGGCGGCGGCCCAGGCCCGGCCCTCGTCGCTGTCGTAGGGCAGGCCGAGCGCCATCAGCAGCGCGCCGAGGTTGGCGTAGCCGAGGCCGAGCTGGCGGAACCGCCGGCTCGTCTCCGCGATCGGCTCGGTCGGGTAGTCGGCCCGGCCGACGAGGATCTCCTGGGCGGTGAACACGACCTCGACCGCCGACTCGAAGGCCTCGACGTCGAAGGCGTCGAGATCGCCGTCGCGCAGGAACTTGAGCAGGTTGAGCGACGCCAGGTTGCAGGCCGAGTTGTCGAGGTGCATGTACTCGCTGCACGGGTTGCTGCCGTTGATGCGGCCGGTGGCGGCCGCCGTGTGCCAGCGGTTGATCGTGGTGTCGAACTGCATGCCGGGGTCGGCGCACTCCCACGCCGCGGTGGCGATCTGGCGGAACAGGTCGCGGGCCCGGACCGTCTTGAGGACCTCGCCGCCGTTGACGGCCCGTAGGTGCCAGTCGCCGTCGGCCTCGACGGCCTCCATGAACTCGTCGGTGACGCGGACCGAGTTGTTGGCGTTCTGGTACTGGACCGAGGCCATGTCGCGGCCGTCGAGGTCCATCTCGAAGCCGTTGTCGCGCAGGACCCGGATCTTCTTCTCCTCCCGGGCCTTGACCCAGATGAACTCCTCGACGTCGGGATGACCCACGTCGAGGATGACCATCTTGGCCGCCCGCCGGGTCTTGCCCCCGGACTTGATCGTGCCGGCCGAGGCGTCGGCGCCCCGCATGAAGCTGACCGGGCCGGAGGCCGTGCCGCCGCCCTTCAGCCGCTCGAGCGACGAGCGGATGCGGGACAGGTTGACCCCGGAGCCGGAGCCGCCCTTGAAGATCGTGCCCTCCTCGACGTACCAGTTGAGGATGGAGTCCATGGTGTCGTCGACGCTGAGGATGAAGCAGGCGCTGGCCTGCTGGGGCACGCCGGCCACGCCGATGTTGAACCACACGGGGCTGTTGAAGGCCGCCTTCTGGTGCACGACGAGGTGCTTGAGCTCGGCGTTGAACGCCTCGGCCTCGGAGGCGTCGGCGAAGTAGCCGCCCTCGACGCCCCACTGGGTGATGGTGTCGACGACCCGGTCGGCGACCTGGCGCAGCGAGCTCTCCCGCTCGGACGTGCCCAGCGTGCCCCGGAAGTACTTCTGGGCGAGGATGTTCGTGGCGTTGACCGACCACGAGGCCGGCACCTCCACCCCGAGCTGCTCGAAGGCCACCGAACCGTCGCGGTAGTTCGAGATCCGGGCGTCGCGGCGCTGCCACTCGAGCTCGTCGTAGGGGTGGACCCCGGGCGTCGTGAAGTGGCGGCGGATGCCGATGCCGGTGTGCTCCGGGGCAAGTGCCATGCAGGATCCTCCAGGTTCGCAGCCACAAGATCTTGTGGGCGTGAGCCGCCCCCCGGCGACTCCGGCACAGCATCTCGGTCTCGAGCGCCGTGAAACTACGGGGTTGTAACTACATCACCGCAGTTCGGTGGCTGTCAACGACTGGCACCGAAATGCCTTCCGAAGCCCGTCGCCACGGGCCCGGACCGGGTGCGCCGGCTGGCTTCCGGCGACGCTGCGGGCACCGGGGCGGTCGGCGCAGGTTCGGGCGAGTCGGTCTCGCTCGCCCGCGGTGCTGCCCACCCGACGTTCGCCGTGGTCACCACCCTCGTCCACGCCGCCGCCCCGGTCCCTCGTTTGCAGGCAGGACACTACGGACGGCCGCCTGTGGAGCGGAAGGGGAGCAACCCTGTGAATTTCACCGTGGATCCACCCCCGGATTGACCACAGGCTGTGGATCCGGGACGCGGAACGGGCGGGGTCGAACCCGCTCAGGCCTTTGCCCGCACGAGCTCGGCCTCGATCTCGATGTCGATCTTCTTGCCCACCAGCACGCCGCCGGTCTCGAGGGCCTGGTTCCAGGTCAGGCCGAACGACTCCCGGTCGAGCTCGGCCGTGGCCGTGAAGGCGGCCCGGTCGTTGCCCCAGGGGTCGGACACGCCGCCTTCGAAGCTGGCGTGCAGGGTCAGGGGGCGGGTGACGCCCCGGACCGTGAGCTCGCCGGCCACGTCCCAGCGGTCGCCGCCGACGGGGGTGACGGCGGTCGAGCGGAACGTCATGTTCGGGTGCTTCTCCACGTCGAAGAAGTCGGCGCTCCTGAGGTGCTCGTCGCGGCCGACGTCGCGGGTGTCGACCGACGCCAGGGGCACCGTGACCTCGAGGGTGCTGGCGGTCGGGTCCTCGGCGACGACGGCGGTGACGTCGACCTCGGTGAAGCGGCCCCGGGTCTTGCCGACCACGAGGTGGCGCACCTTGAAGCCCACGTGGCTGTGCGAGGCGTCGATGCCGTAGGTGCCGGCGGCGGGGACGCCGATCTGGGTCGTGGTGGATGTGCTCAAGGCGATTCTCCTAGTTGTTGCGCACGGGATAGTTGCGACTATAAGTAGTGTACCACCCATTCCTTGCGTGCGCAACCTTTCCGGTACGCTCTCCCCCATGGCCCCGACCACGGCGCTCGACCACCCGATCCTCACGGCCGTCGGCCTGTTCCTCGAGGCCCACGCCGGGCTCACCCGCACGCTCGAGCACCAGCTCGACGACGAGTGCGGACTGTCGCACCAGTGGTTCGAGGTGCTCATCCGCCTGGCCCGCACGCCCGGCGAGCGCCTCCGGATGTCCGACCTCGCCGCCCAGACCACGCTCACCCCGAGCGGGTTGACCCGGGCCGTCGACCGCCTCGAGGCCGCCGGCCTCGTGACCCGGGAGGCATGCCCGAACGACCGGCGCAGCGCCTACGCCGTGCTCACCGACGACGGCCGGGCCCGCATCCTCGACGCCGTGCCGAAGCACCTCGCCGCCGTCGCCGCGCTCATGAACGGCGCGCTTTCCGACGACGAGCTCGTCGCCTTCGAGCGGATCATGCGCAAGCTGCGCGACCGCATGAACCCCTGCGCGGCGGCGACGTCGACCCCCTCCCGCGGCTAGACCCGGGGGCATGGACCGCACCGCCGCCACCGGGCGGGTCGCGTGGCTGCGTCGCGGGGTGGGCCGGCGCCTGGCCGCCCCGGAGCTCGCCGCCCGGGCGGCCGAGATCGGCGCCCTGTGCGAGGCGGAGCGCGCCCTGCGGACCGAAGTCGATGCCCGCCGCGACGTCGAGGAGGCGCTGCGGGCCGACATCGACGCCCTGCGCGCCGAGCTGGCCGACCTGCGAGGAGCGGTGGGTCCGCACCCGCCGGGGCACTTCTACTCGGCCATCCCTGACCCGCTCGACGCCGCCCGGGTCGGCGCCCGGCCCGACGATCCGCGGCCGGAGCTCCCGGGAATCGACCTCGACGTCGCGGGGATGATCGCCGCGGCCGAAATCTGGGTCGGGCGGCCACCGGCGCGCGCCCTCGACGACCCGCGCTGGCAGGGCGGCAACGGCTTCTTCGACGAGCTCGACGCCCTCGCCCTCGAGGGGTTCCTCGTCGACCGCGACCCCGCCCGGGTCGTCGAGGCCGGCTGCGGCTGGTCGACCGCCCGGATGCTCGACACGTTCCAGCGGTGGCCCGACCTCCGGACCCACGTCGTCGCCATCGACCCCTACCCTGAGCGGCTGCTCGACCTGCAACGGCCCGGCGACGAGCAGCGCGTCGAGCTCCTCCGCCGGCGGGTCCAGGATGTCGAGCGCGACCTGCTCATGGTCGGCCCCGGGGATCTGCTCTTCATCGACTCGAGCCACGTGGCCAAGGCGGGCAGCGACGTCAACCTCCTGCTGCTCGAGGTCGTGCCCCGCCTCCCCGCCGGGGCGCTCGTGCACGTGCACGACGTGCCCTGGGCCTTCGAGTACCCGGCCGACTGGTTCGCCGCCGGGCGCCACTGGTCGGAGGCGTACCTGCTGCGGGCGATGCTCGCCCACAACCCCCGCTACCGGGTCGTGTGGTCGTCGGCGTGGGTGAGCGCGTCGCTCGCGGCGGCGAGCCCGGTCCCCCGGACGGGCGCCGGCTCGCTCTGGTTCGAGGTGACCGGCGCCTGAGTCTTCGCCGTCACTCGCTTCGCTCCGTTCCGGCGAGTTGTGCTGCCCTCGCTCCGCTCGGTCGTTGCGGTCCTCGGCCGACTTCGTCGCCCTGCGGCCGATGGCTGGGGGCTCCGCCCCCGGACCCCCAGCGCCTCCGGCGGTCGACGGGCGCGTCGCGTGCGGTTGTTCCGCCGTAGGTCCTGAGCCTGAGACTGAGGCTGAGGTTCAGCTGGCGGCGGCCACCGACACCGGGATGCCGTTGAGCACGGCGTTCCCGCTGATCGGGTCGAACAGCTCCTCGTCGCTCAGGATGTTGGTGTTGACGCCGGCGTGCTCCCGGGCCACCCGCAGCTCCACGCCCGGGGCGTCGTGGCCCCAGCCGTGCGGGATGCTCACGACGCCGGGGACGATCCCGTCGGTGACCTCGACGGGCACCGTCACCGAGCCGACCCGGCTGGCGACGACGGCCGGGTCGCCCTCGGCGAGGCCCAGGCGGGCGGCGTCGTCGGGGTGCAGCTGGAGCGTGCAGCGGGGCTTGCCCTTCACGAGCACCTCGACGTTGTGCATCCACGAGTTGTTCGAGCGGAGGTGGCGCCGGCCCACGAGCAGGAATGGGCGCTCGTCGGTGCGCCCGAGGGTGCCGTCGCGCACGCTTTCGTGCAGGCGGGGGACGTCGGCCAGGATCGGCTCGGGGGCCAGCTCGATCTTGCCGGTCGGGGTGCGCAGGGCGTCGGGCAGCCGGGGCTCGAGGGCGCCGAGGTCGATGCCGTGGGGCGCGTCGAGGAGGTCGTCGAGCGTCAGGTCGTAGGGGCCCGTGCGCAGCATCACGTCGACGATCCGGGCCGGTCCCCGCCGCCCGGTGGCGTCGACCGCCGCTCGCACGTCGTCGGGGGCGTGCTCGGCGAGGGCGCCGTAGACGAGGTCGTCGACGATGGCGGGGTCGGCGTCGGTTCCCGCGCCCTGGGCGATGAGCGCCAGCTTCGCCAGCACCTCCCACTCGTCGGGCTGGTCGGGGTCGAGGGGCAGCACGGGCTCCGACCAGTTGGCCACGTTGCGCAGCGCGACCTGGAGGAGGGCGAGGTCGTAGTGCTGCTTCTGCAGGGCCGACGGCGCCGGGAGGATGACGTCGGCGTGGCGGGTCGTCTCGTTCACGTAGATGTCGACCGACACCATGAAGTCGAGGTCCGCCAGGGCGGCGTCGAGGCGGGCCGAGTTCGGCGTCGACGACACCGGGTTGCCGGCCAGCGTCACCAGCGCCCGGATCTGGCCCTCCCCGGGCGTGTCGATCTCCTCGGCGAGGGCCGACACGGGCAGCTCGCCCAGGGACTCGGGCAGGCCCCGCACCCGGCTCTGGCGCCGGTTGATGACCAGGCCCCGCCCGCTACCGGGCGTGCCCCGCGTGTTGGCCGACCCGACCGCCGGCTTGGCGAACATGGCGCCGCCCGGCTTGTCGAGGTTGCCGGTGACGGTGTTGAGCACGTCGACCAGCCAGCTCGCCACCGTGCCGAACGACTGGGTGCACGTGCCGATGCGGCCGTAGACGGCCGCGGTCGGCGCCGCCGCCAGCTCGCGGGCGAGGCAGCGGATGGTGACGGCGTCGATGCCGGTGACCGGGGCGACGGCCTCGGGCGTGAGGCCGGCCAGGGCGGCCCGCACCTCGTCGAGGCCGGCAACGAGGTCGGCGACGGAGCCCAGGTCGACGAGGCCCTCCTCGAACAGCACGTTCGCCATCGCCGCCAACAGGTGGGCGTCGGTGCCGGGGTTGATCGGCAGCCACTGCGACGCGGCCTCGGCCGTGCGGCTGCGGCGGGGGTCGACGACGACGAGGGTGCCGCCCCGCTCGAGCATGCGCTCGATGCGGCCCGGCCAGTCCGGCGCCGTGGCCAGGCTGCCGTTCGACGCCCACGGGTTGGCCCCCAGCAGGAGCAGGAAGTCGGTGCGGTCGACGTCGGGCACCGGCACGGTGAACCCGCCGAACATGAGGCCGGTCGAGATCTCCTTCGGGCGCTGGTCGACCGTGCTGGCCGAGTACACGTGGTGGGTGCCGAGCGCCTTGAGCACCGGGCGGGCGAACAGCATCGAGCCGATGTTGTGGGCGCCCGGGTTGCCCAGGTAGGCGGCCACCGCGCCCCGCCCGTGCGCGTCGACGACGCCCGTCAGGCCGCGCTCGACGGCAGCCCACGCCTCGTCCCAGGTGGCCTCGTGCAGCTGGCCGTCGGCGCCCCGCACGAGCGGCCGCCGCACGCGGTCGGGGTCGTCGTGGAGCTGCTTCAGCGTCGAGCCCTTGGGGCAGATGAACCCGAGGCTGAACACGTCGGCCTGGTCGCCCCGGATCCGCACGACCTCCTCGCCCCGGCCGTCGGTCTTCGGCCGCAGCGTGATCTCGAGGCCGCAGGTGGCCTCGCACAGCGGGCACGTGCGGAACGCCGTCCTCGTGGCCGTGCTCTCGGTGGTGCTCGCCGGCGTGGTCGTGGACGTGAGGGTCACGGTGGGATGCTGCCACGGTGCGCCAGCTCCTGCCCGAGCCGCGGGACGACGTCGACCCCGTCGCCGTCTATGGAGCCGACCTCCGGACCGCGCCCGAGCCGGGCCGGCGCCCCTGGGTGCTGGTCAACATGATCGCCACCGTCGACGGTCGCGCCACGATCGCGGGGCGCACCACGCCCTGCGGGGCACGCGGACGCCGTCATGGTCGGCGCCGGAACCGTCCGGGTGAGGGTTATGGCCCAATGGACCAGCGGGCGGTCGTCGTCTCGCGCTCGGTCGACCTGTCGCCGTCCTCGGGCCTGCTGGCTGCTGTTGACAAGACCGTGGTCGTCATCACGCCGTCGCCCGACCGCGAGCTCGAACGTGCGCCGCCGGAGTGCACTGCGTCCACGTTCAGCTCCCCGGTCGGCGACCTCGACTACCCGATCTCCATCGTCACGACCTACG
>JACDCH010000494.1 GCA_013694495.1 Acidimicrobiia bacterium
GGAGGGTCCTTGCGCGTTCGGCCGGACCCTCGCCCGTCACACCGCTCCCACGCCAACCCGCCCCACGTCCTCGCCCAGCACGACGCCACGCGCCCCGCGCGTCCTCACCCAGTCAGGCGCTCAACACGCGAGCTGCTCGTTCAGGGCCTCGATGTTGCGGCTGTGGCGATCGATCTGGTTGTCGAAGCCTGCGACGCGGGTCTCGAGGTCTCGGCGTTCGGTGCGGTGGGTGCGTCGGCCGATCGGGCCGAGGGCGTCGAGTTGCCGCCGGTCGCGGCCGCGTCGGGCTTCGGCGTCGGCGGCGTACTGACGCTCCCGAACTATCTGATCCTGGATCCAGGCGTAGGTGTCGCTCGGGTTGTCGGGAGGCTCCCCGAGCCGGGCTCGTAGGTTGTCGCGTTCGCGGCGGAGCCGCTCGAGGGGTGGCACTGCGGGTTCGGTGTAGTCGGTGGCGAGGTTCTTGGCGGCGCTGCGGGCGACGGCGCGGCGGACGTCTTCGAGGGGCTGCGGCTCGAGTTCGGGGGCGTGGCGTTCGTCGGCTCGACGGTCGGGTGCAACGACGTACAGGTCGTTGCCGTGCCGGCCCCGGGACAGGGCCGTGTAGGTGTGCTCCCGGGTGGTGGTGTCGTCGAGGAGGACGAGGCAGCGGTCGACCGTCGCACCTTGGGCCTTGTGGATCGTGGTCGCGTACCCGTGGGGTCAGGTGACCGGACGCCGCGTAGCGAAGGGGACGGTCACGGTCTCGCTGTCCGTGCTGCGCAGGGTCAGCTGCTGCCGGGTCGTGTCGATCTGTTCGAGTGTGGCTCTCGTGCCGTGTACACCGGCGGGGTAGTCGTTGCGGAGGGCGAGCACCTGGTCGCAGGTGGCGTAGGGGCGGCCGGCGAGGACGATCTCGTCGCGCCCGAGACGGCCCCTGGCTCGCACGGACGCTCGGGCTCGTCGGTTGAGGTCGTCGACGTCGGCGAGGCGGGCGGCGACCATGAGCACGTCCTCGTGCTCGAGGTAGCTGCGCACCCACGCGTTCACGAGGTCGTCCCGCACCGCCTGCTCGGTCGGTGCGACGTGAACGCGTTCGTGGTCCACGTACGCGTCGATCGCGTCGTCGGTGTCGCCAGCGCGGAGTGACTGGAGCGCCCTCGGCTCCCACGCCTTGGATTGGCGGCGGTTCTCGGTGAGCTCGGCACCGCCGAGCCGGGCCCGCAGACCCCGGAAGGCGCCGCCGGCGTCGATCTCGGGCAGCTGGCCGGGGTCCCCGACGAGGACGACCTTCGCGCCTGCGGCCGTGGCGTGGTCGACGAGGCGGGCCAGGGCGCGGGTGCCGACCATGCCGGCCTCGTCGACGACCAGGACGGTGGTGTCGCCGAGGGGCAGGCGGTGCCGCTCAATGTCGCCCAGGACTCGGGTGAGCGTGGCGGACGGGATGCCGGCGTCCTGCTCGAGCTGCTTCGCGGCCCGGGCGGCGAGCGAACAGCCGACCACCGTGAACCCCGACGTCACCCACGCGTCGCGGGCGGCCGCGAGGGCGTAGGGCTTGCCCGACCCGGCGATCCCGACGACGACCTCGACGCCGTCACCCGACGAGCAGACCCGGCGCACTCGCCTCCTGCTCCTCGCTGAGCGTCCGGACCCGCACCGCACGGTCGAGCGACGATCGGGTCGCGACACCGAATCCGGTCGCGCGTCGGCGCCCGCCCGTGGTCAGGAGTCGGTGTTCGACCTCGAGCATGTCCGGCGTGGTCCACCGCGACTCGTCACTGCGAGCCGCGACCGTGGCGCCATCGGCTCGGCGGATGACGTCGCCTCCGTCGCCGCCACGCAACGCGACAACGTGATCGGACCGGAGGAACCCGTCGGCGAGCGCCAGGACCCCGTCGACGGGCGCACCGCCCGGGAGCGCGACACAGATCGCCCTGATCAGGTCCCGGTCGCCGAACGTGCTCGCCTTCTCGGTCAACCCAGAAGGACCGGCCAGCCACCCGTACAGCGCCTCCGCGTCGGCCGAGCCCGGCGCCGGCGGCCCCCCAAGCGCCGTTCGGTCGAGGAGGCCCTCGACGGCCCGGTCGTCGAGGCCGGCGGCTGCGGCCCGCTCACGCCACGCCGGCAGCAGGCTGTTCGCGTCGAGATCGTGGTCCTTCGCCCGCCGGGTCGCGTAGGTGGCCACCTGCGGGTTGGCCCCCGGGTGTTCATGGATGTGGGCCTCGATCTCCTTTCGACGGGTCGAGAACTCACGGACCGCCTCGGGCGGGACGCCCGAGATCTCGGCGGTGCCGGTCTTCCCGACGGCGCCCCACTCGACGCCGAGCCGCTGGCTGAGCTCCCAGCGGAGCTGCGCGTCGTACAGGTGGCCCACGGTCTGGAGCCACGTGAAGATCGGGCGGCCATCCAGCGCCGTCCACCGGTCATCGACCGGGGCGTGAACCAGGTTCGCGAGCAGGACGTGGGTGTGCAAATGCGGATCCGCCGCCCGGCTCGTGCGATGCCGGAACGCCGCCGCCACGAACCCGTCACCGTCAACCAGGGTCGAGCCGCCCCTCCCGCGCCGGCCCCGGCACGCCACCCGCTCCAGGACCCCGAGCGCCGCGCCCACCGAGACGTCCTGGGCGTTGCGGACCTCGTTCGACACCTCCGGCGCGCCCAGCGCGAACAGCAGGGACACGGACTTCGGCGCGCAGAACGTCGTGTCGTACGCCGCCACCGTCGGCACCGAGCGAGCCGCGGTCAACCGGTACACACCCGACGGGTCAGCGTGCCGCAGAATCCGCGACAGGACCTCCGCTTCGACCTCTCCCTCCAGACCGAGGCGCCCCGACGCGCTCCCCACCCACTGGCCTGGGGCCTCCCGAGCACCGGTGTAGTACTCCTCGGCGCCGAGCGCGACCGCCTCCACGTAGTAGGCGTGCCCCCCGGGCGCGAGCTTCCCCAGGCTCAACACCGGGACGCTCCCCGCTCGCCGCCGCCACGGACGAGGCGACACCGCACGACAGGTGCAAGCGTGTAATCGTCCTGGGGTCCTGTGGTTGCCGAACGGGTGGAAGGCACGCGGGAGTCAGTCCGTGAAGAGCGACGACTGCTCGGTGCCGGTCGCGCGACGCGTCGAGGAGCGACGCGAGGTCGAGGGCTCGGGAGCCTTGGCGCGGCGGGCCTCGTCGAGATCGACCACGGCCGGGACGTCCCGGGCGGCGGGGACGTCGGCCTCGAGGAGCGGTGCGCCGGCGAGGGTCTCAAGCTGCGCGGTCGGGAACCGCAACAGGCGACCGAACTTGCGGCACGGCAACCCCTGAGCCCCGCCGGTGCGGAGGTAGAGGCGGGCCTGTTCGTACACGAAGGTCCGACCCACGCGCAGGTGGGCCATGACCTCCTCGACCGTGAGGAAGTCCTTCCGTTCCGGCACCAGCCACCTCCAAAGCCGAATCAACCCGCGAGTCGAACGATCCGGGGGGTGACAGAGTACGACCACCCGCGCTACGATGCAACCCCTATGTCGATAGCACTGTGTAGCTGTTGAGAGCAGGCCATGGCACGCCGTAACCGCCCCGCACCCCGCCCGACCTGGTCCCCCAACCAGATCGTCGCCCACAACCTCGCCAAAGCCCGGCTGTTCCGCGGCTGGACCCAAGCCCAAGCCGCCGAAGCCTGCGCCCCCCATCTCGGCAAGCTCCTGTCCCCTGCGTCGTGGTCGCTGCTCGAGCGATCCGTCGACGGCGGCCGCATCCGGGAGATCACCGCCGACGAGCTCGTCGCCTTCGCCCGCGCCTTCGACCTCCCGATCGGGTTCTTCCTGACCCCACCGTCAGCGTGGGACAACCACGCCGTCGCCACCCCCGACGCCGGGCCCGACGGTCTCGAACCGATCGAGCTGTTCGACGTCGTGATCGGCACCTCCGAGAACCTCGCCGCCTGGAGCGACTACCTCAAAAGCTGGCCGGCCCCCGGCCACCGGGCCGAGATCCTGCCCGACGGCGCCCTCGCCAATGCCCGCCGGATCCAAGAAGATGTCCACCCGCGGCTCGCCGGCCCCGCCGCACTCCGCGCCCGGCTCCTGATCCAAGAACAGTTCGGCGACCTCGACGCCGCCCGCAGCGTTCTCGAACGCCTCGCCACCGCGCTCGACCAGCTCGGTGACCCTCAACCAGAACAGCAGTAGCCAACAGGAGGTCGGGACATGGCATCGATCCGGCAGAAGCCGAACGGTCGCTGGGAAGCTCGCTACCGAGACGCCCGCGGCGGCATGCACGGTCGGACGTTCGACGGCAAGGTCGCGGCTCGGCGCTGGGCCGCCGAGATGGAGGCCGATCTCCAGCGCGGCGAGTGGATCGACCCGGAGCTCGCACGGACGACGTTCGGCGCCTGGGCCGACGCGTACCTGACGACGATCGTCCACCTGCGCACGGTCACTCGCGGCGACTACGAGCAGGCCCTGCGCAAGCACCTGCTGCCCGTCTTCGCCGAGCGGCCGGTCGCCCATATCGAACAGGTCGACATCCGCCGGTTCATGGCCGCGAAGCTGGCCAGCGGGTTGGCGCCGAAGAGCCTGCAGAAGATCCGGCTGGTCCTACGCCAGGTGCTCGAGCTCGCTCGGGGCTCGGGCGCGATCAAGGTCAACCCGTGCGACGGCGTTCGGCTGCCGCGCGCCGTTCAGGCCGAGCCGATCTTCCTCACCGCCGACCAGGTCGAGCTGCTGGCCCGCTCGACCAGAAAGCCCTACGACCTGTTGGTGCGCTTCGCAGTCGCAACGGGGCTCCGGCCGAGCGAGCTGTGCGGGCTGCGGGTGGGGCGGTTGAACCTCGTGAAGGGAACCGTCGAGATCGCCGAAGCCCTCACCGTCATCGGCGGCCGGACCGAGGTCGGGCCGACCAAGAGCTACGCCCGGCGAACCGTCGGCGTCCCTCGATCGATCTGCGACGAGATCGGCGAGTTCCTCGCGCTGCGCGCCCTCGAGCGCGGCTGTGCGCCGTCACCGGACGACTATGTCTTCACCGCGCCCCTCGGTGGTCCGCTACGACGAGATCTGCTCCTGAAGCGCTTCCTACGGCCCGCCGTGCTCGCCGCGGGTCTGCCCGCGGGGCTGCGGGTGCACGACCTGCGCCACACCTCGGTCTCGTTGCTCATCGAGCTTGGCGCCCATCCGAAGGTGATCCAGGAACGACTCGGCCACTCGTCGATCACGGTGACCATGGACGTCTACGGCCACCTGTTTCCGTCTCTCGCCGAAGCCCTCACCGAGCGACTCGATGAAGTCTTCGTCGCGGCCCGGCACGCCCCGAGCCAGGTCGACGCTCCGGTCATCGCAATCCGCTGACCTACGCTTCGGAGATGGGTGACCGGGAGTTCATCAGCATCGAGGAGATGGAGAAGCTCCCGATCGCTGAGCGCCACCGCATCGTCGAGGAAGGCTTCGTCACCGATCTCTCAGACCTCGACCCGGAGTTTCTGGCCAGGATCCGCCGGCGGGGCCGCGAGCTTGTCGAGGAGCGCGGTATCGCAGTGCCGCCCGAGGAGTGAGCGCCCGCCGGCTCGTCCGGGTCAGCGAGGCGTTCTTCCTGCAACTCGATCAGCAACTCGGCCAGGACCGCGGCCGTAACGGAGAGGCGTCGGCGACGGACTTCCTCGTCGTCGACCTGCCGGCAGTCGTCGAGCGATTCGCGACGGACTTCGACGAGTTGGCGGAGGCAGTCGACGGGGTCGCCGAGGTGCGAATGCTCGTCAACACTGGACGGGTCGTCCGGGCTTTCGCTGTCTTCGGCCTGCTCGTCGACGACGGTTCGGTGGAGCTCATCGGTGTCGAAGTCGACACCGACTGATCGAGCCCGCCAGACCACACACAGACCACAAACGGACCACAGAACGACGGCATTCGGTGCCACGAGGCGGCACGAGCGGACACAGGAAAATGATCCTGACCTGCGGAAATCGCCTGTGACCAGCCTGTGGAGAACTCGTGTGCCCAGGGTTCGGGACGCAGAGGCCGGGGGTTCAAATCCCCCCCACCCGACCAAGTTTCCCTGGTCACAGCGTTGAGATCGTCGAGTGATCTCAAGCATTCCGGATCGCGTCCCGCGAAGATCCCGCGAGACGAATCGCGTCCCGCGAGAATTCCGCCGATGTCCCGCGGAGCGAGTTCAGTGGCCGGGATGGAGCCCCTTCGAGCCTTCGAGGAGGCGGCCCTCGAATTGGGCCGTCGGCGGCGCCGGGCAGCCCCTCGTGGAAGCCGCGGTCGAGGCGCTCGTGGCGGGTCTCGACACCCAGGCGTTGCGTTGCCTCGCCGGCGCCCGACGCGCCGAGGCCGACATGGACGCCCACGCCCTCGGGCCCGTGACCTTTGCCGAGCTCGGCCTGGAGATCGAGCCCTACGGATCGCCGGCGGCGGTCATCGCGCTCGCTCGTCTGGAGGCGAGCCGCTACCTCGCCTCGAGGTGGTCGCCGGCCAGCTTCGCCACGGTGATGTGGCGCCTCTACGTGAAGTCGGGCTACTCCCGGGCGCTCGTCGACGTCTCGCGCTTCGACGACCACTACGGCCTCGTCGCCGATGGCATCGTCCCCGATGACCCCGAACTCGACAACGATCTGCACCGGGCTGCCGAACGCCTCGTCGCAGGCACTGGCTGAGCTCTGAGGGATCGCTGCGGTTCGGTGCCACGGCTGCCGCCGAAGGGGTGCGCCGGGCCTGCTTGGGTGCATGAGTGCCAGCTCCCTTCCATCTCCGAACAGTCGTGGGCCCCAAGAGGCCGACAGGATGAGCGTCGCGGTGCGCCGGATCTCCCGCAGCAACTCAGGATCCCCGCCAACATGCGCGATTCACGGCGGCTTGGGGCCGTGGCGCTTACAACCGGGTCCCTCTGGCCCGGCGAGCGCGATAGGCGCTCGCGGGCTCCGCATCGAGAGAAGTCGAGAGAACGCAAGCGACCCACCTTTACAGCCTTCCCGACACGGCCTGAGCGCGTCACCAAACGCCGGCTGGGAGCCCCACCTGAGAGTCTCTCGCTGGTCAGGGGCCTGGGCGATGCACGACCAGGTCGGTGTGCCTTTCGAGGACGTCGAAGTCAGCGTCGACGTGGAGGATCGTGGCACCGTGACGAATCGCGACGGCGCCGATGAGGCAGTCGATGAGCTTGCGCACGGTCTCGCCGCGGTGCCGACACGATCGGTAGTGGGAGGCGGCAGCTTCGAAGTCGAACGGCTCGGTCGAGGACCGTCCCCCGAGCCAATAACCCGCGAAGGTTGCGGAGGTGGGCCTCGTCGCGGGCGCCCGCCAGCACTTCCATTCTGACGGCGTCGGTCACGGCGAAGTCGGCGCCGAGCAACCGGTCGACCTCGGCGCAGGCGGGACTCCCCGTGTTGCGAAGGAACTCGATCCACGCCGAGGTGTCGATGACGATCATCCGACCTCACGGCCGGATCGCAGCTCGTCGAGGTCGCCATCCCAGCCGGAGCCACGGAGCGATCTCGCCTCGTCGGCGTCGAGGGCTTCACCGGCAACGAGCCGAAGGGCGTAGTTGACCGCATCGCGCTTGGAGGCGAGGTGGAATCGGTCCATCACGAGGCGGCAGGCCTCGTCGTCGATGTCGATGTTCGTGCGTGCCATACACCAAATCTACACCAGCGGCGATCCACTGATCCGGGTGCCCCGATCGTCGGCCGTGCGACGCGTTCCGACATCGCTACCGGACCCCCGGAGCAAAATCGTCGACCGTGAGTTGCTGGCGATGCGGAGCTGTCGCGCGTTCGCCGGCTCGCCGCTGGGGGAAGGGTTTTGCTTCAAGTGCGGAACGCCAGCATCACCGAACTGGTCCACGATCCAACTGGGCACCGACCGTTCACGTGGGCTCTTCTGCGATACAACGACGCCACACACCTCGCCTCAGCTGAGGACGGCTGATCCGGCGGCCTGGAGGTGCCCATGGGAGCGGAGGCCCCTGCCACCTACCGCCGGCTTCGAGGCGCCGCTCGGCCCGGGCCCGGGCCACGGGGTTACCCTCTTCCGTGGCCGACAAGGTGATCACGATTCAGGAGCTCGAGAAGCTCAGGTGGTCAAGAGGTCGTCGACGGCAACGCCATCACCCTGGCTGTAGGGAGTCGGGATCAACTCGCTCGCGCTGTACGTGCGACGTGCCCCGTAGCCGTCGGGGGTCGGCTCGGTCAAGACCTCGACGCCGCCGGGGTGGACGACCCAGTAGCAGGCGAAGCCGGCCCTGGCGTAGAGGTCGGCCTTGGGTCCGAGGTCGACTTCGAGCGTCTCGTCGCCGACCTCGACGACGAGCAGCACGTCAGCCGGCGTCCACCGCGACAGCCGCCGACCGACCGCGCCCGCCGGCTCGGCGCCGCGGCGCCGGACCCAGCAGTCCGGATCGGGCAGGGAGTCGTCGGTCGCCAGGGAGGAGCCCGTCACCTCGACGTCGCCGCCGACGAGCTTCAAGGCGTGGCCGACGTTGACCGTGACCGACCCGTGCCAGTCGCCGATGACCACCGGCACCACCACCCCATCGATGAGCTCGACCCGCTTGTCGCCGAAGGCGCCTGCCTCCGATGCCGTGACGAACGCCTTGATGTCCCAGCGCCACGCGAGGTCGGTCACGGCCACGGCCACGACACGAGCATATGCGGACGTCTCGGAGTGACCCGAGCGAGCCGCCAACACACGGGTACCGGGTCTGACACCCGCGTCCAGAGCGTCCAACGAAACCCGGGCGGTTCAAACCGACCTCTCGCCGACGCCCTGCGCGTGGATTTTTACTGCTGCTTCGTTCCGCACGATCTTGTTCGGATCGTTGTTACACGGAGTATCGGCTACTCAGGCACTGCGCCCGGCGAGGCGCAGGATGACCACATGGAGCGACGGCCCCTGCCGGAACGAGACGGGGGTGCCGATCGAGCCGCTCTCGGCAGACGATGGTGGCGATTTGATCAAGTCATCCACCCAGAGGAGGAATCCGACTGTGTCGGTGGAACCGAAACGGGGGAGAGAGCGACACCGCTCCGCATCCGCGGAGGATGGGACCCGTTCCGCGTAGGAACAGAGGGAAGGAAAAGGGATGGCCAAGCTCACCGCACGGAAGCGGGGTCGGGTGTTCGCGTTGCCGCTCGCAGCGGCGGCGGCGCTCGCCTTCGGCGTGCTCGCACCCAGCGCCACCGCAGAGGACAGCCCCGCGGAAGGGGCCGCCGCCGCGGCGAACGAGCACGCCGACGAGGCGCTGCTCGAGCGCACCGACCCCGGGC
>JACDCH010000577.1 GCA_013694495.1 Acidimicrobiia bacterium
ACCGACGCGGCGACCGACGGCGAGGCACCCCCGACGACCGAGGCGACCGACGTGGGCGCCGGCAGCGACGCCGAGGCCACGGCGCCGGACGCCGACCCGGCGTCCCCGGCCGTCACCGAGAGCTGACAACCGCTCCGGCGGTCGGTTCCGCCGGATTTTCCGACTCTCGCGCTCAGGAAGCGCGGTCCGCGTGCCGATTCGGACAGAGATGCGCACGAAGCGATACCGAAGGGACCGGTCGTCATCGGTCCGGAACCCCGGACGGACGATGTCCGCCTTGGTTCGCCAGCTCGCGTCCCCGTTCGGCGCCATCGCCGCGCCCGCACCGTCGCGGGACCGATCTGAATCGAGGTGGGTGTGAGCTCTCGCAGAACCGTGATCCTGATCGCCGCGCTGGCCGTCGGCGCGCTGGCGGCGTTCGCGATCTACAGCTACGTGGGCGGCGTCGAGGACCGGGCCGACGACGAAGGTCGTCGGGTCGCCGCGGTGCGCGTCGTGAGCTCGATCCCCCGGGGAACCGACGGCACGACCGCCTTCGACAGCGGTCTCTTCGAGGAGGTCGACATCCCCCAGGAGCTCGTCACCGGGCGGGAGATCGACCGCGACGAGCTCGAGGCGGGTCTCATCGGCGACAAGATCGCCGCCGCCGACCTGGTCACCGGCCAGATCCTGGTCGAGGGGATGTTCGTCGACCCGCTGACGTCGCGGGTGACCGGCGCCGACCGCGTGCCCGACGGCAACGTCGCCATCACCATCCAGGTCGACGACGTCCGGGGCGTCGCCGGGCTCATCGTCCCCGGCGACTACGTCAACATGATGGGGCTCTACGAGGACCTGTGCGGCGACGAATCCACCGACACGGGCGACGGTGACGCCGCCGACGGTGCGAGCGGCGGGCGCTTCCCCGCCGGCGGGGTCGTCGATCCGCCCACCGGCACGCCGGGCGAGAACCTGGCGCTGGCGGTGTGCACACCGGCCACGGTCGTGTACCAGGAGGTGCAGGTGCTGTTCGTCGACCGCAGCCCGATCCCGCTCCCAGGCGAGGCGGCCGCCGAGACGGTCAACGCCGACGGCACCACCACCGCGGCGGCCACCGTCGTCGACACCGGCCTGCTCACGCTGGCCGTCCCACCCGACGCCGCCCAGCTCATCGCATCGATCCCCCGTGACGCGTGGTACCTCACGTTGCTGCCCACGTCGTACACGCCCGGTCCGATCCCGGACTTCGATCCCTTGATCGAGCTCCTTCCGGGCGAGGACCCCAACCAGCTCACGCCGTACGGGCCGGAAGGCTTCCAGACCGACACGCCCTGAGGGGCACGAGACAGGGACGAGCGAGCACCACTGTGACCGATTCCGGGTTCGAGTTCGACGAGGGCGGAGCCGCGGAAGCGGGGAAACCGACCACGTCCCCGTTCGGGAGCTTCGGTGGGTCGACCACCGCCACCGTGATCATCGACGCCGACCAGGCCGTGCGCAGCCGCCTGGCGATGCAGCTGGGCGAGATCGCGGTCCCCCTCGGATCGTACGCGGCGCTGCGCGAGCGCCTCACCGGCGACCCGATGGTGGCCGTGCTGGGCCCGTCGTGCGCGAGCCCCGAGGGCCTGGCCGAGGCCGAGCGGCTCGTCGTCGACCACCCCGAGGTCGGGGCCGTGCTCGTCGCGTCCGAGCTCACCACCGAGCTGTTCCGCCAGGCGATCCGGGCCGGGATCAAGGACGTGCTGGCCGCCCCCGTCGACACGTCGTCGCTGCTGGAGGCCGTCCGCCGCGTGGGCGACACGGTGGCCGGCTACCGCCGCAACGAATCCGCCGCCGCGGTCGACCCCGCCGACCTGGGCGACATCACGACGGTCTTCTCCACCAAGGGCGGCGCAGGCAAGTCGGTCATTGCCTGCAACCTGGCCGTGATCCTGGCCCGCCGCAGCACCAAGCCGGTCGTGCTGGTCGACGCCGACCTCCAGTTCGGCGACGTCGCCGTCATGCTCAAGCTGGCTCCCCAGCACACGATCATCGACGCCGTCGCCTCGCTCGACCGCCTCGACGCCGCCCTGCTGCAGAACCTCCTCGTGCGCCACGAGCCCTCGGGCCTCTTCGTCCTCCCCGCGCCGCTCGAGCCCCAGTTCGCCGACCAGATCTCGGCCGCCGAGATGGTCAAGGTGGTGGAGCTGCTGCGCACCTTCGCCGGCCACATCGTGATCGACACGCCGGCCCACTTCAACGACGTCGTGCTCGGCCTCATCGAGATCTCCGACGACGTCCTGATCGTGGCGGGCATGGACATCCCGAACATCAAGAACGTGAAGATCGGCCTCCAGACATTGCGGCTGCTGAACACGCCGATGTCGAAGCTGCACCTCGTGCTCAACCGGGCCAACTCCAAGGTGAAGCTCGACGTGAGCGAGGTCGAGCGCACGCTCCAGGTGAAGGCCGAGTCGCTCATCCCGAGCGACGTCGTGGTACCCCAGTCGGTCAACAAGGGCACCCCCGTCGTCCTGGACGCGCCGAAGTCGGGCGTCGCGAAGTCGCTCGAGCAGCTCGCCGACCTGTTCCACGCCCCTGACCCGGGCCGCAAGCGGCGCTAGCGCGTCGACGAGGAAGGACGGCGACGATGTCTCTCTACAAGCGCCTGCACGAGGTCCAGGGCGGGCCCGCCGCGGCGGCTGGCGCGGGCAAGCGCCGCAACCCCGTGCTCGACGAGCTCCGCCAGAAGATCCACCACCACCTGATCGACGAGCTCGGCCCGATCCTCTACGACAAGCGGCTGTCAGAGGACGACCTCCGGCGCCGGGTCCACGAGCAGCTGCAGTCCGCGCTCGCCCAGGAGCGGGCGCCGCTGTCGGCCGCCGACAAGGCGCAGCTCATCCAGGACGTCTCCGACGACATCCTCGGCTACGGACCGATCGACCGCCTGCTCAAGGACGAGGAGGTCACCGAGGTCATGGTCAACGGGCCGGACGCGGTGTTCACCGAGCGGGCCGGCCGCATCGAGAAGACCTCGGCGAGCTTCGTCGACGAGACCCACCTGCGGCGCATCATCGACAAGATCGTGAGCCAGGTGGGCCGGCGCATCGACGAAGCCCAGCCGATGGTCGACGCCCGCCTCCCGGATGGCTCGCGGGTGAACGCGGTCATCCACCCCCTCGCCATAGGCGGGCCGTTCCTGACCATCCGGAAGTTCTCGAAGGACCCGCTCCAGATCGACGACCTGATCCGGTTCGGCACGCTCAACGCCCACGCTGCCCGGTTCCTGCAGGCCTGCATCGTCGGCCGTCTCAACTGCATCGTGTCCGGCGGTACCGGCACCGGCAAGACGACGACGCTCAACGTCCTGTCCTCGTTCATCCCCAGCGAGGAGCGCATCGTCACGATCGAGGATGCGAAGGAGCTCCAGCTCCACCAGGAGCACGTACTGGCGATGGAGGCGCGGCCGCCGAACATCGAGGGCCGGGGCCAGGTCACGATCCGCGACCTGGTCCGAAACTCGCTGCGCATGCGCCCCGATCGGGTGGTGGTGGGGGAGTGCCGCGCCGGCGAGGCGCTCGACATGCTCCAGGCGATGAACACGGGCCACGACGGCTCGATCACCACCGTCCACTCCAACAGCCCGCGAGACACGCTCGCCCGCATCGAGACGATGGTGCTCATGGCCGGCTTCGACCTGCCGGTGCGGGCGATCCGCGAGCAGATGGCGTCGGCCCTCGACTTCATCGTGCACCTGAGCCGCCTGCGCGACGGGACGCGTCGCATCACCCACATCACCGAGGTGCAGGGCATGGAGGGCGATGTCATCACCCTCCAGGACGTCTTCCTGTTCGACTACGGCATGGGCGTCGACGAGCACGGCCGGTTCCTCGGCCACCTCAAGGCCACCGGGAACCGCCCGAAGTTCGCCGAGAAGCTGGCCGACCTCGGCATCCGCCTCGGACCCGAAGTGTTCCAGCCGGAGGCGTTTGTTCGGCGCGCCGGCGGGGCCCGCTGAACGCCGTGCGCCGCCTCGCTACTTCGCTCGCGCTCCTGCTCGCGCTCGTGCTAGCCGGCGCGGGCGCGCTCACGGGTCCGGCCGCCGCGCAGTCCGACGAGGGCGACCGGCTCGTGCTGCGCGCCGTCGATGCTGCCGACCGCGCCGCGGTGAACGTCGTCGTGTCCTGGTCCGGAGAGGCGGGCGAGCTCGACGGGCTCGCGGTGGCCGACGGTGAGGCCCGACCCGAGGTGGCGGTGTCGACCCTGGCCGACAGCGGTCTCGTCCACGACCTCTTCGTCGTGGTCGACACGTCCGCCTCGACCGACGACGACTCGCTCCTCGTCGAGGCCCGCCGGGCCCTCGGCGACTTCTTCGCGACGATCCCGGCCGGCACGCGCATGTCGCTCGTGCGCGCCGGGGTGTCGGCCAACATCGTGCAGCCGCTGACCGACGACCCGGCCCGCCTCCTGGCCGCCGTCGACGACCTCGCCCCGGCCGGCGAGAGTGGGCTCCTCGGTGGTATCACCCGGGCCGCGGCCACGGGGGCCCGCCAGCCCGGCGCGCTCACCACCGTCGTCCTGATCACCGACGGCGTGTCGGAGCCGACGGTCTCGGGGGCCCAGGCCCGGACGGCGCTGGCCGACGCCGGCGCCATTCTGTACGTAGTCGGCCTCCGAGGGCCGGGCCTCGACGAGGGATCGTTCGCGTCGCTGGCCGCGTCGAGTGGCGGGCGTCTCCTCGCCACCGACGACCCCACGGAGATCGACGACCTGCTCGAAGGTCTCACCCCGGAGCTCCAGCAGCTGGCGGTGGCCACCTTCTCGTCCGACGCCACGCGGGGGATCCAGGACATCAGCGTCTCGGCGGGCGAGGTGAGCACCGCGGGCTCCTACGTCGCCGGCGGCAGCCTCGAGGGCCCGCAGCGCCTCGCCCCCCGGCCGACGGTCGACGCCGGCGGGATCCGGTTCCTGCAGAACGACGTGGCCAAGTACCTCGCCATCGCCGCTGCCACGTTGGCGGCCGCCATGTTCGCCTACGGCGTGATCCTGCTCTTCGTGCGCCAGGACGGCGACCTCACCGCCGCCCTGCGGCCGTACAGCGAGGAGTTCGTGGCGTCCGGCGAGGACGAGGGCATCCAGCCCATGGCGCAGTCGGCGCTGCTGCAGCGCGCCGTCGCCATGACCGAGTCGTTCGCGCGGCAGCGGGGCGTGCTCGTGCGGGTGGAGAAGGCCCTGGAGAAGGCCGGCCTCCCACTGCGGGCGGGTGAGGCGATGTTCTTCTACCTGGCCACCGCGCTGCTGGTCATCGTCCTGCTCCTCGCCCTCACCCAGAACCTCATGGCCACCGCCGTCCTCGGCCTGTTCGCCGTCCTCATCCCGCCGGCGATCCTCAACTTCTTCGCCGAGCGCAAGAAGAAGAAGTTCCAGGCGCTGCTGCCCGACACGCTGCAGCTGCTCTCGAGCACGCTGCGGGCCGGCTACTCGATGATGCAGGGCGTCGAGGCCGTGTCCCAGGAGGTGTCCGAGCCGATGGGCGCCGAGCTCCGGCGGGTCGTCACGGAGGCCCGGCTGGGCCGGCCGCTGGAGGAGTCGCTCGAGGCCATCGCCGACCGCATGGACTCACCCGACTTCGCCTGGGCCGTCATGGCCATCCGCATCCAGCGCGAGGTCGGCGGCAACCTGTCCGAGCTCCTGCTCACGGTGGCCGAGACCATGGTCCAGCGCGAGCGCCTCCGCCGCGACATCTCGGCGCTCACGGCCGAAGGGCGGGTGTCCGCCTACGTCCTCGGCGCGTTGCCGATCGGGCTCGGCGCCTTCCTCTACATGGCCAACCCGGACTACATCTCCACGCTGTTCGACACGAACGTCGGGCAGATCATGTTGGCGGCCGCTGCGCTGATGATCGGCGTCGGGTTCGCGTGGATGTTCAAGATCATCAAGATCGAGATCTGAGGAGCTGGCCTTGCTCGCACCATTGGCGGTTGAAGGAACCGGGCTCCTGGGCATCGTCGCCTTGGGCACCGTGGTGGCCTTCGTCATCTACCTCGTCGCGGCCCAGGCCGACGAGAAGGCCGTCGTGCGCAGCTCCCTGCGCCAGCTCGAGGGGTACGAGGTCGAGAACGTCCGCGACCGGGCGCTCCTCACGCCGTTCCGGCAGCGGGCGCTGGTGCCGGCGGCGAAGGGCCTTACCGACCTCGGTCGGCGCCTCACGCCGCAGGGCTACGTCGACAAGGTGCGCAAGCGGTTCGTGTATGCCGGCGAGATCGGCGCCGACGCCGTCGACCGGTTCCTGGCGATCCGGGTCATCACGATCGCCCTCGTCCCTCTCCTCGGCGGGTGGGTGTGGTTCTTCTCGGGGCTGACCGGGATGACCCGCACGGTCATCGCCCTCTTCGTCATCGCCCTGCTCGTGCTCGGCCCCGACGCCACGCTGAACCGGAAGGCCGAGGTTCGCCAGCGGCTGATCCGGATCAAGCTGCCCGACGTGCTCGACCTGCTGACGATCAGCGTCGAGGCCGGCCTGGGGTTCGAGCAGGCGCTGGACCGCACGGTCGCCGCGGTGCCCGGCCCGTTGTCGGACGAGTTCCAGCGCATGCTGGGCGAGGTGCGCGCCGGCGCGAGCCGGGGCCAGGCGATGCGCGGCTTGCAGGAGCGGTCCAACGTCCCCGAGCTCCGGTCGTTCGTCCTGGCGATCCTCCAGGCTGACACCTTCGGCGTCTCGATCGGCCGCGTCCTCCGGGCCCAAGCCGACGAGATGCGGATCCGGCGCCGCCAGTTCGCCCAGGAGCTGGCCCAGAAGGCGCCGGTCAAGATGCTCATCCCAATGGTGTTCTGCATCTTCCCGGCGCTCTTCGTCGTGGTCCTCGGGCCGGCGGTGATCAACATCGCCAACAATCTGGCGTGACGGGCGGGGATGCGGCGCGCGGCGGTCCGCTACCGTCGCCCGATCCTCAGAGCTGAGCCAGGCGTGGCGGGGCGACGGTCACCGACGCTAGCGTTCGCGGTCGGCGCCGCTGTGGCCGCGGCCGGCGCCGCGGCCGGCGCCGAGGTGCTCTCCGACAACTCGCTCCTGACCCACATCGCCACCGGGCGCCTGATCGTCGGGGGTCACGGGTTCCCCCACGTAGATCCGTACACCTTCACCGCCGAGGGTCTGCCCTGGGTGGTGCAGAGCTGGCTCCCTGCGGCCTTGTACGGCGGTGTGGAGCGCGTCGCCGGCCTCGAGGGTGTGCGGCTGCTCTTCGCCGCGACCGCAGCGGTCGTCGCTGCTCTCGGGTGGCTCCTGACCCGGCCCGCCGGGACGCTCCTGGGGCGGCTTGCCGCCGTCGTGCCGCTCCTCGCCGTCGGGTTCGAGGGCTGGGGACAGCGGCCGCTCCTGCTCGGGCTGGTGTGCCTGGCCGTCGCGCTCGTCGCCGCTGCGGACGAGCTCGATCCCCGTTGGCTGCTGATCGTCGGGTGGATCTGGCTGAACTCCCATGGGAGCTGGCCGCTCGGCGTCGTCGCGCTCGTCGGCTTCGCGGCCGGCCGCCGAGCCGACGGTGACGCGCCGACGGTCGAGCTGCGAGCGCTGGCTTGGCTCGGCGGTGGGCTCGTGCTCGGCTCGCTCAACCCCTACGGCCCGAGGCTCCTGACGTTCCCGGTCGAACTCCTCGGCCGGCGTGAGGCGCTCCGGGGGATCCTCGAGTGGCAGCCGCCCAACTTCGACGACGTCGGTCAATGGGCCTTCCTCGTGCTCGTAGCCCTGGCCGTGGTCGGCGTGCGGCGGCGGCCGTCGTGGCGGGCGACCCTGCCCGTCGTACTGTTCGCGACGATGGCGCTCGTGAGCGCCCGGAACATCCCGGTCGCCTCCGTGGTCCTGCTGCCGGGGCTGGCGCACGGGCTCGCCGACCTCGGCTCGGTGAGCGGCAAAACACGGTCGAGGGCGGCGACAGCGGTGACCGCCGTCGCTGTCGCGCTTGCGGCCGTCGTCGGGATCTCGGCGCTGACCGAGCCGCCGCTCGACCTCCGCGCCTACCCGACCGAGGCGATCGCGTTCCTACGAGCCAACGACCTCGATCCGTCGACCGCCACGATCGTCACGCACGACTACGTCGGCAACCTCCTCGAGCTCGCCGACGGCGCCGAGGCGAACGTCTTCATCGACGACCGCGTGGAGCTCCTCCCGCTCTCGGTCATCCTGGACTACAGGCTCCTGCTCGGCGGCGGGCCGGGCTGGGAGGAGGCGCTGGAGCGCTATCAGCCGGACGCCGTGCTGTGGGACCGCGGCGAGCCGCTGGCGCAGCTGCTGGCGCTCTCAACGGCGTGGGTCGAGGTGTACGAGGACGACGGGTTCGTCGTCTTCACCCCCGCCTGAACCGGCGCGCCTCCCGCGATCAGGGCCCGAAGATCGACTGGCCGGAGTCGTCGTAGCTTGCGTCGAGGTTCGTCCCGATCACGGCGACGGCTGCCAGGCAGACGATCGCGATGAGGGCGAGCAGTAGCGCGTACTCGACGAGCGAGGCGCCGCGTTCGGTCGTGTCCGGCGTTGGTTCGGTTGCTTCGCGCATGGTGGTCCTTCGGAGGTCTACGACGCGACGAAGGGGCGGCCCCGTGGCCGCCCCTTCAGGTGTGCCTCGGGGCGCCCGTGGCTCAGAGGGAGTTGCCGACGGAGTCGAACTTCGCGTCGGCCTGGGTGCCGATGAAGGTGACGGCGGCGATGCAGACGACGGCGATCAGGGCGAGGAGGAGGGCGTACTCGACGAGTGAGGCGCCACGCTCGGTGTCACCGAAGCGGGCTCGGAGCCAGGTGGCGAGGACGTCGTAGGTCGTGATCATGGTGTGCTCCCTTGTGGTGGACCCCCGGCCCTCGCCGGGTAGGCCTCATCTACATCGGCGCTTCCGGGGAACCGCCGTATGGGCCGACCGGCTCATTCACCAGGCCGGTGGGTGCGGCGCCCGGACGCGACAGAGGGGCGGCCGTGGCCGCCCCTCTGTTCAGTTCGCTGGATCGCTTCGGTGCGGGTGGCTCAGAGGGAGTTGCCGACGGAGTCGAACTTGGCGTCGGCCTGGGTGCCGATGAAGGTGACGGCGGCAATGCAGACGACGGCGATAAGGGCGAGGAGGAGCGCGTACTCGACGAGCGAGGCGCCCTTCTCGGTGTTGCCGAAGCG
The DNA here is from genome assembly GCA_013694495.1 of Acidimicrobiia bacterium. Lineage (GTDB taxonomy): Bacteria > Actinomycetota > Acidimicrobiia > Acidimicrobiales > JACDCH01 > JACDCH01. Next base: position 9,111 of record JACDCH010000577.1, read on the forward strand.
GGCCCGAAGCCAGGTGGCGAGGATGTCGTAGGAAATCATGTGAGTGCTCCTTGTCGTGACCCTCCGGCCCTCGCCGGCGGTGTTCTCTTTCATCGGCGCCTACGGAGCGTGGTTGATAGGCCGCCCGGCTCATTCCGCTGGTGGAAGCACTAGTCCAGCCGGATGATGCCCATCCGGACGGCACGCACGACGGCCTGGGTGCGGTCCCGGGCGTCGAGCTTCTGGTAGATGGCCGCCAGGTGGTTCTTGACCGTCTTCTGGCTGATGTAGAGCTTCGCAGCGACCTCCGGGGTGGAGCAGCCGTCGGCGATGAGCTGGAGGACCTCCTCCTCCCGCTTCGTGATGAGGCGCTCCTCGGGGTCGGCCGGGCCCCGGTCGAGCTTGCGCAGCTCGCCGAGCATCGATGCTGCGAGCTGGGGCGACAGCGTGGTCTCCCCGCTGACCGCGGCGCGGATGGCGTCGGCGATCTCGTCGATGGAGCAGTCCTTGACGAGGTAGCCGCAGGCACCGGCGCGGATGGCGTCGGCCACGACGTCGGCGTCGGCGTGCATCGTGAGCATGACCACCCGGACCTCGGGATGGGCGTCGTGGATCCGGCGGGTCGCCTCGACGCCGCCGAGGTGCGGCATGGAGACGTCCATGAGCACGACCTCGGGCAGGAGCTGGCCCGCGAGCTCCACAGCTTCCTCGCCGTCGGCGGCCTCACCGACCACGTCGAAGCCGGCATCGGTCAGGGAACGGCGCAAGCCCTCCCGCAGCATGCGGTGGTCGTCAGCGAGGAGGAGCCGGATCGACACGGGACGGGATCCTACGAACCGGCCGAGACCTGCACCGGGATGGAGCAGCGGATGCGCGTGCCCTGCCCGGGCGCTGACTCGACGTCGAGCGTGGCGCCGATGCTCGACACCCGTTCCCGCATGCCGAGGAGGCCGTAGGAGTCCATCCGCCCCGCCCGCCCGACGGGGAACCCGATGCCGTCGTCGGCGACCTCGAGGGTCGCCTCGTGCTCGTCGCTGCGCCACGAGACCGTCACGTGCAGCGCGGTGGCGTGGCGCTCGACGTTGACGATCGCCTCCTGGGCGATGCGGAAGAGCTCGCGCTCCTGGGGCACGGGGAGGCGGCGCCGCTCGTCGGTGCGCACCGTGACGTCGAGGCCCGAGCGCTCACGCACCCGGGCGAGGAACAGCTCGAGGGTGGCCAGGAAGCTGCGGTCCTCGCTGACGTCGGTGCGCAGGTCGTAGAGCGTGTCCCGCACCTCGCCGACGACGGAGCGCACGTCCTCGCGGAGCCGCTCGAGCGAGGGCCGCACGTCGTTGCCCCGCTCGGATGCCTTCATGATCCGGTCGAGCTCGAAGGCGAGGTAGGCGAGCGACTGGCCGATGCGGTCGTGGAGCTCGCGGGCGATGCGGCTGCGCTCCTCCTCGGCGCCGACGGTGCGGAGGCGATCGAACCATCGGGCGTTGTCGACCGCCAGGGCGACCGGCTCGACCAGGCCCTGCAGGAGCTCGATGTCGCGGTCACCGAAGTGGTCCTCGGTGCCGTGCTCGATGGCGACGAGCCCGATGATCGCACCGCGGGCGACCAGCACCGCATAGAGGCCGGATACGAGCCGGGGGGCGAGGCCGGGTCCGCCGCGGGCCAGCAGGTTGGGCTCCGAGATCGTCGACCGCACGGCCAGCGCCCGTACGAGCGGACGGGGGAGGCTCGCCGGGTCCATGCGGCTCGGCGGCCGCACGCCGTCGCGTCGGGCGACCACCCACGTGCCGTCCGTGTCGTCGAGCGTGAGGAGGGCGGCGGCGTCGTAGTCGAACAGGTCCCGGAGCCGGTTCATCGTGGAGTCCAGGGCCTCGTCGAGGTCGAGCGACGCCGGCATGGTCTGCGCCACCTGGTGCAACGAGAACAGCAGGGCGTTGGCGTCGGCGAGCTGCCCGACGCGATCGAGGGCCTGGTTCCGGGCGGCTTCGCGCTCGCCGAGGATGCGCCGGGCGTAGCCCGACACGAGGGCGACGAGCACGAGCTCGACGACCCACTGGCTGGCCTCGTCGGTGGGGGTGCGGTGCCACAGGACGTCGGCAGTGCCGACGAGCAGGATCGACGCCGAACACGTGGCCAGCGCGGAGAGGAAGCCCCGGGCGAGCCCGGCGACGATCGGTGCGGTGACGAGCGAGAACGCGAACGGCGACGACCAACCCCCCGTGGCGGCCGCGGCGCCCGCGGTCACCACGAGTTCGAGCACCATGCGGACGACGAGCATCCGTTCCGGTTGCGCCCGCAGCGGCCACACCGCCCTGCTCACGGCG
>JACDCH010000588.1 GCA_013694495.1 Acidimicrobiia bacterium
GGGCTCGGGGGCGTGGGTGGCCCGCCGGAACGCGGCCTCCAGCCCGGCCAGCTCGGCCTCGAAGTCGGCGACGACCTGGTCGCGCTCCTCGCCGGGCAGCCGGCGCACCTCGGCCAGGTTCGCCTCGAGGTCGCCGATGAGCCGGTCGAGGACGCGGGCCCACCGACGCTCGTCGGCTTCGAGCGTCGCCAGTTCCTCGGCGGTGGAGTAGCCCTCGACGTCGGCCCAGACGGCGTCCTCGAAGGCTCGGGTGTCCTGCATCTCGTCTCGGCGCTCCTGCGCCGGCTCCGTCGCCCCGTGGCGACCAGAGCGTGTCCGCTCTCGGCATCGTGGGAGCGGCGGGAAGCCCCGGCTCCGGCCCGCCCCCCATGGGCGGGACGCCGAAAGGGAGGAAGTGTAGCCGAGCGCGAGGGCTACACCTCGAGACAGCTCCGTGCGGCCGGGCTGGCCGGGTCGTAGTGCACGGTGACCGCCGAGCCGACCGCGTAGCGGGCGGCGAGGGCCGCCGCCTCCTCGGGCCGGTCCCAGCTGGCCCGGTTGACCACGTCGGCGCTCTCCCCGGCCCGGATCTGGTTCCCGAGGTGCTCGGTCGCCCCGACCAGGAACCGGTAGGTCACGAGCGCCGAGTACATCGTCCACTGCGAGTCCCTCGGGCCCGCGTTGCGCGAGATGACGTCGGACGTGACGACGGTGCCCGCGGTCGTGGGCCACGTCCGCGAGGCCCGTTGCTCAGCGGCGTCGTGGTCGTCGCGGGCCTGGATCCGCCGGCGGCCGACCTGGGCGAGGAGGACGAACGCCGCGATGAACAGCACAAGCCACACGACCACGCGCATGGACGGTGAGATTACGGGTCGGCGACGGGTGGCCGCGGGGAGGCCGGCCCCGGACCCCAACGGGACGCCACGTACTTCTGCCGCTCCCCGGGGTCGGTGACATCGCGGGTGGCGTTGCCGATCCGGACGAAGAAGGCGGTGTGCTTCCGGGCCTGGCCGGCCTTGTCGATCGTGACCGTCGCGTCCACCGGGAAGGCGCTGGGCGGCACATGCACGCGGCACAGGTCGGAGCCCTCGACGGTGTGGATCTGCATCGACACCGAAGTGGCCGCGGCCTCGCCGATCGCGTCGATCAGCAACTGGCCCAGGTGGAGCAGGAACCGGTCGCGCCCGTCCCTGCCCGGCTTGGCCAGCGACTCGTAGTCGGAGGCGAGCCCGTGGACCGAGCCGTCGTCGGCGGCGCCGATGAGGAGCGTGCCCCCCGCCCGGCCGTTGGCGAACGCCGCGACAGACTTGACGCACGCCGTCTCGAGCGGCTTCACGAGCTCACCCGTGGAAGCGGACGTGCGGAGGGTCGACTTGTACTCGAGGTGGGCGCTCTCGCCCGTGGCCAGCAGGTCGCCGATCGGGCAGTGCTCCTGGTAGGCGACCTTGGCCCCTGCTTGGGCCAGCGTGGCGTAGATCTTCACGAGGTCGTCAGCGAGCGCCCGATCGTCGAGGAACTTGTAGACGACCTCCTCGTTGCGGTCCATCCGACCGAGCAGCGCCTTCTGGAACATTCCGGGGAACACGACGCCGAAGTTCTCCGCACTGTTGTTGACCGCCGTCATCTGCGCGTCGGGATCGGCGATGACGTCGGCGAGCGCGGCGTCGAAGACGAGGCGGTCGGCGTCGGTCCAGTCTGTGCCGTACTGGCTGTTGAGCCGCTCGATGATGACCGAGAGCGCCTCCGGGGCGGGCTCGGACAGCCGGCCCGTCCCCGAGAAGATCGTGCTCACCTCGCCACCGTCGACGTCGAGGGCCACGGAGCCGCTGAACTGCTGCTCGTGGCGGAGGTGGGTGAGCTCGACGACGCCGCTGAGGTCGACGGCTGTGCCGACGTCGTCCTTGATGAACGCGCCGAGCGCCTTGCCGAACAGGTAGTCCCGTTCCAGGGCGGTGTCACCGAAGCTGACGATCTGCGACAGGAACGTGTAGATCCGAACGAAGCGCCCGAGCGCGTCGCGGAACCGCTCGCGCTCGTCGTCCTCCAGGGGTCCGAACCGCTCGATCGCCGGGCCGAGGGCGGCATGGAGGCGACCGTGGTCGACCCGCTCGGCCAGCAACAGGCGGGCGAACGTGGTTGCTTCCTCCGCGACGAGCACACCGAACTCATCGAGGGCGTGGCGGGTGTCGCACAGCAGGTTCGGGTCGGACGGCGGCGACACCGTCCGACCGTGGTACGGCTCGAAGGCGGCGGCGATGTCCTGGGCGTCGTTCACGAAGTCGAGGACGAACGTGCCGTCCTTCTCGGCATGGATGCGGTTCAGCCGGGAGAGCGTCTGCACGGCGGCCAGGCCCGTGAGGGTCTTGTCGACGTACATGGCGTAGAGCTTGGGCTGGTCGAACCCGGTCTGGAACTTCTCGGCCACCACGAGGATCTGGTACTCGTCGGTGTCGAACTGCTCCGCGGTCTGTGACTCACCGAAGCCGTTGCACTTCGACTCCGTGACCGGCTCGCCGTCGAGGTCGACCTCGCCCGAGAAGGCGACGAGCACCCCGAGGTCGATCCCGTGCTGGGCGAGGTGGCCGTTCAACGACTGCCAGAAGCGGACGGCATGGGGCCGGGACGAGCACACGACCATCGCCTTGGCCCGGCCCCCGACCTTGTGCGCGACGTGGGTGCGGAAGTGCTCGACGACGATCTCGGCCTTCTGGGCCAGGTTGCTCTCGTGGAGCGTGACGAAGCGGGCGATCGCCCGCCTCGCCTTCGCTGTCTCGTAGGCAGGATCGTCGAGGATCGACTTCTCGAGGTGGAAGAACGTCTCGTACGTCGTGTAGCCGGCGAGGACGTCGTGGATGAAGCGCTCCTCGATGGCCTGGCGCATCGAGTAGAGGTGGAACGGCTCGTGCTTGCCGGTCGACGGATCGAACCGTCCGAACAATTCGAGCGTCTTCCCCTTCGGCGTGGCCGTGAAGGCGAAGAAGCTCAGGTTCGCCTGGTGGCCCCGGGCGGCGACCGCTTCGGCCAGGGCGGTATCGACCTCGTCGGCGGGGACCTCGCCGCCCTCCTCGGCGTCGGGCCTCACGACGCCGTGGCCGAGCACCCGCCGAAGCTCCTTGGCCGCCTCCCCGGTCTGGGACGAGTGGGCTTCGTCGATCACCACCGCGTACCGGCGGTCCGGCAGCGCGCCGACCTTGTCGAGCACGAAGGGGAACTTCTGGAGCGTGGTGATGACGATGCGCGCCTGCTCGCCGGTGAGCGCCGTGGCCAGCTGCTGCGACGACGCGTCGATCCGCTCGACCACGCCGTGGGCGTGCTCGAACTGGAAGATCGTCTCCTGCAGCTGGCGGTCGAGCACCACGCGATCGGTGATGACGATCACCTTGTCGAACACCTTGGTGTCGCCGGCGTGGAGGGTCGACAGCCGATGGGCGAGCCAGGCGATCGTGTTCGACTTGCCCGAGCCCGCCGAGTGCTGCACGAGGTACGAGCGTCCCGCCCCCTCGTCGCGGGCGGCGGCTTCGAGGCGGCGCACCGCATCCCACTGGTGGAAGCGGGGAAAGATCACCAGCGCCGGCTTCTTCGAGCCCTTCGAGGGCTTCTCGACGTGGACGAACCGCCCGAGCAGGTCGAGCCACGCGTGCCGCTCCCACACCTGCTCCCACAGGTACGACGTGGCGTGGCCGTCCGGGTTCGGCGGGTTTCCGGCGCCGATGTGGCGACCCCGGTTGAACGGCAGGAAGCGGGTGTCGACCCCGGCCAGCCTCGTGGTCATCGCCACCCGCTGCGGATCGACGGCGAAGTGCACCACGGCCCGAGCGAGGACGCGATCCTTCGAGTCCCGGTCGGTGCGGTACTGGCCGACGGCGTGCTCGACGCCCTGGCCGGTGAGCGGGTTCTTGAGCTCGGCGGTGGCGACGAGGATCCCGTTGACGAACAGGGCGACGTCGAGCGCCTTGCCCGACCCGGGCGCGTACCGGAGCTGCCGGGTGACCGTGAGCCGGTTGGCGGCGTAACCGGCGACGAGCTTCGGGCTCAGGTCGTGGGCCGGCTTGAAGTAGGCGAGGCGGATCGTCACGCCTTGATCGACCACGCCGTGGCGGAGCACGTCGACGACGCCGCGCTTGTCGAGCTCGGCGGCGAGGCGATCCTTGAACTTCGCCTGCGCCGTGTCCGGGTCGCCCCCGTAGCGCTTGAGGAGCTCGTGCCACTCGTCGATCTGCGTTGCGCCGAGGAACGTGAAGAGCTCGACGCCATCGAGGCCACGGACCGGGTCGTAGTCGCGGGGCTCGCCCTGCGCCTTGTCGTCCTTCAGGGCGTCGTAGCCGCCGAGGTGCAGGAGGTGCTCGCAGATGGCCGTCTCGAACCCCGCCTCGTTGGCCCCCTGCACCATCCCGACGACCGTAACCGGACGCTGGCTCCCCGGCCCGCGAGGCATCAGCTGAGAGATCGAAAAGCCATGATTTCCTTGGCTTTTCGCTTGAGAAGCGAACACCTGTTCGATACAGTGAAGAGGTGCACGTCGGGGAGTTGGGGGCGCTGATCGCGGAGCTGGAGATCCCGCTCGACGGCGCCGCCCTGCGGGAGGCGTTCGCCGCTCGCGACCGCCTCGACGCCCGCCTGGAGGCGACGGTCGCCGAGTTCGAAGCGGCGGCCCTGTACGAGCTCGACGGCGCGATCACGATGTCGTCGTGGCTGCGCAAGCAGGCCGGGCGCGACCCGTCGACGGCCCGCAAGGTGTGCGTCACGGGGCGGAAGCTGCGGTCGTTGCCCGTGCTGGCCGAGGCGGTGCTCGACGGCACGATCAGCGGCGGGCAGCTCGACGTCATCCTCGGCCACGTCGCCCAGCGCCACCTCGAGCGCTTCGCCGAGCAGGAGGCCGAGTTCGTCCCGCTGCTGGCCGACCTCGACGTCGATGGCACGCAGCGGTCGATGGAGCTGTGGCGGGCCCGGGTCGACGCCCTCGACCCCGGCCCGGCGCCTGCCGACCACGAGAACGAGGTGCATCTGTCCCGCACGTTCGACGCCAGGGGCGAGCTGCGCGGCTCCTTCGACGCGGACCTCACCGCGCTGGTCGAGGCCGGCCTCCGGGTCGCCGACCCCCACGACTTCGATCGCCCGCTGGCCGCCCGCCGCGCCGTCGCCCTGGCCCAGGTGTTCCAGCACTTCCTCGACCACCAGCAGGAGCACCGCGGCGGCCGCCACCGGCCCCACCTCAACGTCGTCGTCGACCTCGACGACATGGAGCACGGCACCAGCGCCCGCTACGTCGACACGGATCAGCCCGTCTCGCCCGACGCCTACGCCCGGCTCCGCTGCGACGCCGCCTTCCACCGGATCCTGTTCTCCGCCGGCGCCGGGATCCTCGACTACGGGCGCGCCACCCGCGACTGGCCGGTCAACCTCTACAACGCCATCGTCCTGCGCGACGGCGGCTGCCGCGTCCCCGGCTGCGACGCCCCGCCGAGCTGGTGTGATGTGCACCACGTCCATTGGTGGGAGGCCGGCGGCGAGACCTCGCTGGCCAACGGCATGCTCACCTGCCGGCGCCACCACACCCTCGTCCACACCCCCGGCTACTCGGTGAAGCTCCTCCCCGACGGCACGGTCGAGCTCACCTGCCCCGACGGCCACACCGAGCGCAGCCAACCCCGCGGCCCCCGCACCCCGGACCTCTTCCGACAACCACCCGACGGCAGCTGAGCCTGCCGACCCGGGGATCCACGGCCCTCTCGGGGCCGCCCCGGCGCGTGTGGCTAGGCGGCGACGCCCGGGATGTCGAGCTGCCCAGTGACGGCGGCGGTAATGAGGGCTTGGCGGCGCTCCTGCAGGAGTGCGAGCTGCTGGGTGAGCTTGGCAATGACCTTCGCTGCCTGACGTCCGAGCTCGTCGAGACGCGCTGCCTCCGCCTCTTGGACCTCTCTGGGCGGCGCCGGAATCTGCAGGTCGAGCAGCTGACGGATGTTGACCCGGTCGAAGGTCGACCCGATCTTCATCTCCTGCAGTTGCTCGACACCCAGTGTGTTGAGCATCAGCGTGAGCCAACGCGAGTCGTGATCAGCAGTGCGAATAAGGCACACGTCCTGGCCCATCGAGAATCGATCATCCGTGTCCACCAGAGCAGCGATGCCGATCGACGCGTTGCGGCTGTACACGATGTCGCCGCGCATCGGGCGGCGGGGTCCCTCCGTCAAGTCTGCGAAGTCGTCCTCGCCGACAAATCTGTGACACCTCGCCAGATCGAGCCGACCCGGTTGAACATCACCCGGGCTGACCACCGGTAGCCCATCGACGACGTACTGAGGGGTTCTGTGCTTGCAATCGATGACTTGCGCCAGCCGCCGCAACGGCGCGATGGGCCAGCCTTGCGTCAGCGCTGCGCTACGAGTCGCGCCCGATAGTCGGCGCTTCAGTAGCGCAATGAGCCGGCGCTTCAGGTCAGCAAGCGAGTCGATGTGAGCGCTAGCGGCATCAAGGAAGGCTGCGACCTTCTCTTGACCCTCTTCTGGTGGAATCCTCACGAGGTTGTCCATCAAGGCGTCAAGGTCCAGGTTCTGGATCCCGGTCGTCCGCTTGACGGCGGCCACGGTCCGGCCGTCGAAGTACAAGGAGGCCATCACATAGCACATGTACCGTGAGTCGATCCCGGGGCCGGGCCGCAAACGGCCGGCGAAGTTCGTTGGTACGGCTGGTTCATCGCCTTCGAAGAGAACGACTCGTCCGACCGGCTGCTGGTCCCCGCCACCAGACTTCTCCACGATCAGATCACCGCTACGAACGCAGCGGAGAAGAAGTTCATCAGCGCTAAATCCTCGAAGCGGGGCGCGCTGCAGATTGACTCGAAGTCGCCCGTAGTCGAAATCCGTGCCCCGCACGCATCGCGCGACCACCTCGCCATCCTCCGGCTCCAGACCCCATGCGCCTCCGGTCGCGCTGAGAACCCGCCGCAACTTGACCTGACGCCACGTCACTCCGTCACCTGCTTGAGCAGTTCCTGGATCTCCGCCTCGAGCTGCTTGATCTCGGCGTCGATCTCTGCCAATGGCCTCGGTGGGACGTACTTGTAGAAGTGCCTCGTGAGCGGGATCTCGTAGCCGAGCTTGGTCCTGGTGTGGTCGAGCCAGGCGTCGGCGACGTAGGGGTGGACCTCTCGTTCGAGGTGGTCCTCGGTCGCGGTGCGGTACTCGGTCGTCGCCAGCCTCGGCGTCACGCCCTGCTCGTAGCCGACCCGCATCGTCGGCAGGGGGACGTTCTCCTGGTCGCGGAGGTCGGGGTCGGGCTCGGGTTCGCCCTTCTTCGTCGTGACGATCGGCGCGTCGGGGTCGCGGACCTTGAGCGCCTCGGCCACGGACTTCGGGGCCTTGGCCTTCAGCGCGATCGGCGTCGCCGACGTCTCCCCCGCCCGAGCCCGGAGCTCGTCGAGGATCGCAGTCCGGGCGGCGTCGTCGAGCTTCAGCACGGCCTTGTCGGTCTCGATGCGGGTGATCGCTTCCTCGGTGATCTCCCAGCGGAGGCGGAGGGGGCGCTCGACGGTGACGCGCAGGAAGCCGAACGATTCGTTGGGGAGGATCTTGACCCGCTCGCCCTCTTCGAACTCGCCGTAGAGCTTCGTGATGTCGGCGATGTGCTCGGCCGAGAGCTCCTTGCGCTTCTCGCCCAGGCTCTTGCGCATCTTCTGCCAGCTGGCGCGGACGTCGACCAGCTGCACCTTGCCCCTGCGGTCGGGGCGCTTGCGGTTGGTGACGACCCAGAAGTAGGTCGAGATGCCGGTGTTGTAGAAGAGCTGGTCGGGCAGGGCGACGACCGCTTCGAGCCAGTCGTTCTCGATGATCCAGCGTCGGATCTCCGACTCGCCGGAGCCGGCCGCGCCGGTGAACAGCGGCGAGCCGTTGAACACGATCGCCAGCCGGGAGCCGCCCTGCTCGACCGGCTTCATCTTCGAGATCATGTGCTGGAGGAACAGGAAGCTGCCGTCGTTGATGCGGGGCAGGCCGGCGCCGAACCGGCCGGCGAAGCCCTTCGCCGCCGCCTCGTCACGAACCGCCTTCTCGACCTTCTTCCACTCGACGCCGAACGGCGGGTTGGCGAGGAGGTAGTCGAAGCGCTCGCCCTCGAAGCCGTCGTCGGCGAACGAGTTGCCCAGCACGACGTGGGAGGCGTCCTGGCCCTTCAGCATCATGTCGCTGCGGCAGATGGCGTAGGTCTCGGGGTTGAGCTCCTGGCCGTACACCTCGAGGCGAGCCTGCGGGTTGAGCGAACGGAGGTGGTCCTCGGCCACGCTCAACATGCCGCCGGTGCCGGCTGCCGGGTCGAGCATCGTCTTCACGACGCCCGGCTTCGTGAGCAACTGGTCGTCGTCGATGAAGAGCAGGTTCACCATGAGGCGGATGACCTCACGAGGGGTGAAGTGCTCCCCTGCCGTCTCGTTCGAGAGCTCCGAGAACCGGCGGATCAGGTCCTCGTAGAGGTAGCCCATCTCCAGGTTGGGCACGACCTCGGGATGCAGGTCGATCTCGCAGAACCGCGACACGACGAGGTACAGCAGGTCGGCGCGGTCGAGCCGGTCGATGTGGGTCGGCAGGTCGAACTTCTCGAGCACGTCGCGGGCGGCCGGCGAGAACGCCAGCAGGTAGCTGCGCAGGTTCTCGGCGATGTTGGGCGGGTCGTCGAGCAGCTTCGTCATCGTCAGCGGCGACGTGTTGAAGAACTGCTCCCCGCCCGCGGCCCGGCGCAGCAGCGGCTCGACGTTGTCGACCTTCCCCGTCAGGCGCGCAGCGGTGTCGAGGACCGCCTGCTTCGTGCGGTCGAGCACGCAGTCGAGGCGCCGCAGCACCACCATCGGCAGCACGACCCGCCCGTACTCCGACTGCTTGTAGTCCCCCCGCAGCAGGTCGGCGACCGACCAGACGAACGCAGCGTGGTTCCGGATGACCTCGTTGCCGGTAGCCGCCATGAAGCCGCCATCGTGCCATCCGCCGCTACGGTCGAGCGATGGCGTCGCCGATCACGAGCTGGGGCGAGGGTCGGGTGCTCGACCTGCCGGGGCGGGGGCGCACGTGGGTGCGCGACATCCCCGGACCCACGCCCGACGCGCCCGTCGTGCTCCTCCTCCACGGGTTCACCGCCACCGCCGACCTGAACTGGGTCACGTCCTACAGCAGCCTGGCCAAGCGCTACCGGGTGCTCGCCATCGACCACCGGGGCCACGGACGGGGGATCCGATCCCGCCGACCCTTCCGCCTGGAGGACTGCGCCGACGACGCCGCCGCGGCGTGCGCCGCCCTCGGCCTCGAGCGGGTGGTCGCCTGCGGCTACTCGATGGGCGGGCCGATCGCGATGCTGCTGTGGCGCCGGCACCCGGCGCTCGTGCGGGGCCTCGTGCTGTGCGCCACCGCCCGCCGCTTCGG
>JACDCH010000620.1 GCA_013694495.1 Acidimicrobiia bacterium
GGTGGGGCCGGAGCCCCACCCACCGAACTGCAGGACCGTCAGGTCACTCAGCCACCTCGACCACCGGCTCCTCCGTCAGGAGGTCGGTGATCACGTACTCGCCGTCGGCGGTCGTGTCGAAGGTGCCAGGCAGGACCTGGAAGGCCGTCGTCCACACGTACCACGAGGAGTTCGCGCACTCGGTGACGGGGTTGAGGCACTCCGGCCACTGCTCCGCACCGATGATGATCTCCGTGTCCCCGATGGGCTCCCACTCGAACAGGTTGTTCGCGAAGGCCCGGTAGTTCGCGGCGTCAGCGTCAACCGGACCGCCGATGCGGTCCGTGCGCCAGGCCACGATGTTCGGGAACTGGTACAGCGGGAGCATCACGTGGTCCTCGGCCAGGAGGGCGGCGATCTGGTGGATCTGATCGGCTCGCGCCTCCTCGTCGAGCTCCTGATCGGAGTCGTGCATGAGCTGGGTGGCTTCCTCGTTGCACCAGCCCGTGCTGTTCTGGCCCTGGTTGCCGTTCTCCTCGGAGGGGACGGCCTCGCAGCTCAGGATGCCCGTGACCGTCGGGTCCGGCGAGGCGGTGTTGATGTACATCGCCAGGTCGTAGTCGAGGGCCGGGAGCCGCTGCTGGAAGTAGCAGGCCGCGTCGCAGTTGTCGGCGATCACGTTGAAGCCGGCTGCCTGCAGGTCGGGGATGATCAGGGCCTGGGTCGTCTCCCGGCGAACGTTGCCCGTGTTGACGATCCAGCGGATCTCCGGCGCCGGGGCGCCGTCGAGCGTCCACATGCCAGCCGCATCCTTCACCCAACCGGCCTCGGTCAGCAGTGCCTCGGCCCCCGCGCTGTCGAAGGTGTCAGCGAACGCCGTCTGGTCGCACCAGGGGCCGATCGTGGGCACCCAGAGGCCGCAGTTGAGCAGCTCGCCGCCGGGGAAGATCGGGCCGTAGATGTTCTCCAGGATCTTGTCCCGATCGATGGACATGGAGAACGCCGCCCGGAACGTGTCGTCGGCGAACGGGCCGTCGTCCTGCTGGAAGTACAGGCCCTCGTAGTTCGTGCCGTAGCCCGGCGTGAACTGGATGTTCGGGTCGTTGAGCGCGTCGCTCAGGCCCGAGAAGGCCTGCGGGAAGATCATCTCGCTCTCCCCGGAGAGGAGCGAGGCGACCTCGGTGTCCTGATCGGCCTTCGGGACCATCACGACCCGCTCGGCCACGGGGGTGTTCTCGCCCCAGTAGGCCTCGTTCGGGACGAGGATGGCCTGGTCGGTGGTCCAGGACTCGAGGAGCCAGGGGCGGCCCGAGATGGGCAGCTCCTCGGTGAAGTCGGCGGAGATGTCGTTGCAGTCGGCGACGGCCGCAGCCTTGATGATGGGGCTGAACAGGTTGCGGTACGGGGCGTACACCGTGCCGAACGTCACGACCACGGTCTGCGGATCTTCGCCTTCGGCGACATCCAGGATCTGGTCGTAACCCGTGGTCGACAGCGACCCCGGCGTGTTCAGGGTTGCGTCGAGGGTGCACTGGAAGTCGGCCTCGCCGATGGGCGAGCCGTCCTCCCACACCGCGTCGGGGTTGAGGGTGTACGTGACGGTCATCGCCACGTCGCCGCTCGGCTCCTCGTCGCCACCGGTGGTGTCGGTGGTGCCGCCCTCCGTTGTGTCGGGGGACTCACCGCCCTCAGTTGTCGTCGTACCGCCCGCGGTCTCGTCGTCGCCGCATGCAGCAGCCACGAGAGATAGGGCGAAGAGGGATGCCAAAACCTTGGCAGCCCTTCGGCGTTGAGTCACGAAGCGGACCTCCTCGTTGAGCGTCAGAAACTGGCGGGCGTAACCGGTGAGCTCGCGGCAGCGGGTTTCCCCGCCGTGTTCTCCGTGTGTATCCCCCACCGGCGGTGTAGCCGCCGATCGGCACCATACTCCGGTGCCTGCTGGCGGTGAACGATGTCCGAACTGGACGGAACGACCGAACACTCGGCGGCACCCTACACAGAGTGCCCATGGGCGTCCAGCATCACGAGGCGCTCTGGGACGTTCTCCCTCGTGCGCTGTGCACTTCGCGCAGCGTTACGCCCCTGTGACGGTCACGTTGCCACCGACGGGTCAGCTCACGCCCCACTGCACGATGCGCTGGAACTCGTCGGGATCGAGGCTGGCGCCGCCGACGAGGGCGCCGTCGATGTCGATTTGGGCCATGAGGTCGCCGATGTTCCCCGGCTTCACGGATCCCCCGTACTGGATGCGGACCCGCTGCGCCGCGTCCTCGCCGTGGGCCGACGCGACGGTGGTGCGCACCAGCGCGCACGCCGCCTGCGCGTCCTCGGGCGTGGCGGTGCGGCCGGTGCCGATGGCCCAGATGGGCTCGTAGGCGATGACCGAGTCGCCGACCCGCTCGGGCGACAGGCCGGCCAGGCCGGCCGTCACCTGTCCTGACACCTTCGCCTCGAGCGAGCCGGCCTCGCGCTCGTCGAGGGTCTCGCCGACGCACAGGATCGGCGTCATGCCCTGCGCCACGATGGCGAGCACCTTCTTGTTCACATCGTCGTCGGTCTCGCCGAAGACCTCCCGCCGCTCGGAGTGGCCGGCGATCACGAGACGCACGTTCAGCTTGGCCAGGAACGCCGGGCTGACCTCACCGGTGAAGGCGCCGTTCAACTCGTGGTGGCAGTGCTGGGCGCCGAGCAGGATCTCCATGCGGTCCGTCTCGATCGTGGTCTGCACGGAGCGGATGTCGGTGAACGGCGGGTGGACGGACACGTCGACCGTGCCGAACACCTTCTTCGGGAGCAGGTAGCTCAGCTTCTGCACCGCCTGGATCGCCTCGAAGTGGTTGAGGTGCATCTTCCAGTTGCCGCTGATCAGCGGCTTGCGGGCATCAGGCATTCGGGGCTCCTCGGAGGGCTTGGAGGCCGGGGAGGTCGCCTTGCTCGAGAAGCTCGAGCGAGGCGCCGCCGCCGGTGGAGACGTGGTCGATGCGGTCGGCGACGCCGAACTGCTCGGCGGCGGCGGCGCTGTCGCCGCCACCGATCACGGTGAAGCCCCGCGAATCGGCGACCGCGGCGGCGACGGCGCGCGTGCCGGCCTCGAAGCGCGGGTCCTCGAACACGCCCATCGGCCCGTTCCAGAACACCGTGCGGGCGTCGGCCACGACGTCGCCGAACTCGGCCGCGGTGCCGGGGCCGATGTCGACGCCCTTCCAACCGGCGGGGATCGAGGTGCCCATCTGGCGGACGTCGCCGCCCTTGTCGGGCTCGAACAGCACGCCACCGGGGCCGAGCGCCGTGACGTCGGACGGCAGGTGGATCCGGTCGCCGGCCTGCTCGAGCAGGCGGCGGCAGTGGTCGACCTGGTCGAGCTCGACGAGGGAGTCCCCCACCGAGGCGCCGGTGGCCGCGAGGAACGTGAAGCACATGCCGCCGCCGATGACGAGCGTGTCGACGACCTCCAGGAGGGCATCGATGACCGAGAGCTTGTCGCTCACCTTGGCTCCGCCGAGCACGGCGACGAACGGCCGCAGCGGCTTGTCCCGCATCCCGAGCAGCACCTCGACCTCGCGCTGCAGGAGGCGCCCGGCGGCCGACGGCAACGTGCGAGGCGGGCCCACGATCGACGCATGGGCACGGTGCGAGGCGCCGAAGGCGTCGTTGACGTAGGCGTCGTACCCGTCGACCAACCGGGCCACGAAGTCGGCGTCGTCGGCCTCCTCCCCCGGATCGAACCGGAGGTTCTCGAGGAGCTCGACCGCCGGCGCGAGCTCGGCCAGCCGGGCCCGGACCGGACCGAGGTCGTACTGGGGATCGGGCGCGCCCTTCGGGCGGCCGAGGTGCGTGCACGCCGTGACCGCCGCGCCCTGACCCAGCAGCCACTCGATCGTGGGCATGGCGGCCTGGATGCGCAGGTCGTCGGTGATGACGCCATCGCGGATCGGGACGTTGAAGTCAGCGCGGAGCAGGACCCGCTTGCCGTCGAGCGGCGGCAGGTCCTCGAGCGTGGGGACCCCGAAGGCCGGCACGCGACTCAGGCGGCGGCGAGCTTGTTGCCGGTGATGAGGATCAGGTCGACGAGGCGGTTGCTGTAGCCCCACTCGTTGTCGTACCAGCCCATCACCTTGACGAGGTTCCCGTTGGCCATCGTGATCGGGGCGTCGAACGTGCACGACGCGGGCGTGCCCACGATGTCGGAGGACACGATCGGCGCCTCGTTGTACACGAGCACCTTCGCCAGGGGGCCGGACTCGGCGGCGGCCTTGAACGCGGCGTTGACCTCGTCGACGGTGACGTCCTGCGCGAGCAGGCCGGTGAAGTCGGTGATCGAGCCGTCGGCGACGGGCACCCGCAGCGACGTGCCGTCGAGCTTGCCCTTCATCGACTCGAGCACGAGAGCCGTCGCCCGAGCGGCGCCGGTGCTGCTCGGGATGATGTTGAGCGCCGCCGCCCTGGCCTCGCGGAGGTCCTTGGAGGGGCCGTCGACCAGCGACTGCGTGCCCGTGTAGGCGTGGACCGTGGTCATCAGGCCCTTCTCGACGCCGAACGCGTCGTCGAGGACCTTGATCATCGGCACGAAGCAGTTGGTCGTGCAGGAGGCGTTCGAGACCACCTTGTGGGTGGCGGGATCGAAGGTGTCGTCGTTGACCCCGACGACGAACGTGGCGTCGGCGCCGTTCGACGGAGCCGACACGATGACGAACGGGGCGCCGGCATCCATGTGCATGGCGGCCTGGTCTCGGGCGCTGAAGAAGCCGGTCGACTCGATCACCATGTCGACCCCGAGGTCGCCCCACGGCAGGGCTTTGGGGTCGCGCTCGGCGAGGATCTTGAGCTCGTCGCCGTCGACGACGATCCCCTCGTCGCTGACCGAGATGTCGGCCTTCCACGTGCCGAGGACGGTGTCGTACTGCAGCAGGTGGGCCATCAGCTCCTTCGAGCCGAGGTCGTTGGCCGCCACGAAGTCGATGTCCTCGCCCCGCTGCTTCGCCGCCCGGAAGAAGTTGCGCCCGATGCGCCCGAAACCGTTGATGCCGACACGGATGGTCATGCCGTCGACCCTACCCAGCGCATCGCGGGCGGTTCCCACCCCGCCCGCCCCGGACCGGAGGGTGCCAGCCGGACCGTTCCGTCATGTACGCACCCTCCGGTCTGGGCAGCTGCCAACCGGAGGGTGCCAGCCGGACCGTTCCGTCATGTACGCACCCTCCGGTGGGGTCGGGGGCGACCGGCGTCGCCGGGTCAGGCGAGGGCGCGGAGGGCGGCGCCGAGCTTGTCGGGGTCGTGGACGGCGCCGCCGGGCTTCGTGAGATCGGCCTCGACGAGGCGCCGGCCGGTGGGGCCACCCCGGTTCATGCCGCCCCGCTGGGTGAGCACGACCTCCGGGTGCACGTCGTGGCGGGCCAGGGCGCCGACGTGGGCGGCGACGTCGTAGCCCGCCGTCTCCGGGGCCCGGGCCCGCAGGTTGCACACGAACATGATGCGACCCGGCGACGACCGGACAGCCTCCCGCAGGGCCGGCACCGCCAGCGCGGCCAGCACGCTGCCGTACAGCGAGCCGGGCCCGAGCACGACGAGGTCGGCCGCCGCCAGCGCCTTCGTGGCCGCCTCCGGCACCGGCGGATCGGGCGGCACGAGCTCGACGCGTTGGATGGCGGCCGCCGCCTCGACCGCGACCTGGCCGGCGACCTTCGTGCCGTCGGCCCGCCAGGCCACCAGGTCGACGGCCACCGCCGTCGCCGGCACCACCAACGCTCGGACGCCGAGCAGCTCGGCGACGTGCTCGACCGCGGCGGCGAGCTCGCCCGTCTCCTCGGCCAGCGCCGCGAGGAGGACGTTGCCGGCCGGGTGCCCGGCGAGGTCGCCGGTGCCGAAGCGGCGCTCGAGGGCGGCGGCCAGGGTCCGACGCGCCGGATCGGCCAGCGTCGTCAGGCAGCGGCGCAGGTCCCCGGGCGCGGGGAGGCCCGTGGCGGCACGGATGCGACCGGACGAGCCGCCGTCGTCGGCGACCGACACCACGGCCGTCAGCTCGCCCGCCCACGGCGCGCAGGCGCTGAGCGTCACGGACAGCCCGTGGCCGCCGCCGACGGCCACGACCCTCGGCCCCTCGACGGCTCCGGGACGCGGACCCGACGCGCTCACCGGCCGACGTCGCGATGGGTGACGGTGGGGGCGTAGCCGTGCGCCTGGATCAACGCAGCCACCGCCTCCGCCATCGCCACCGAGCGGTGGCGGCCACCGGTGCAGCCGAGCGCGATCGACAGGTAGGTGCGGCCCTCCCGGGCGTAGGCGGGCAGGAGCAGCTCCAGCAGGCCGTCGACCTGCTCGAGGAACGGGGCCGCGTCGGGCTGGCCGAGGACGTGGTCGCGCACGGAATCGTCGAGGCCTGTGAACGGTCGCAGCTCGTCGACCCAGTGCGGGTTCGGGAGGAAGCGGCAGTCGAGGACGATGTCGACGTCGATCGGGAGGCCGTGCTTGTAGCCGAACGAGAGCACGCTCACCTGCATGCCGGCGGCTCCCTCGCCGGCGAAGAGGTCGGCGATGCGGGCCCGCAGCTGGTGGACGTTGAGCATGGTCGTGTCGACGACGACGTCGGCGATCTCCTTCAGATCCTGCAGCCCCGCCCGCTCCCGCTCGATGGCGTCGGCCACCGAGCCGCCGGCCTGGGCGTTGGGGTGGCGGCGCCGGGTGTCCTCGTAGCGACGGACGAGGACGTCGGTGGCGGCGTCGAGGAACAGCATCCGGACCCGCCCGCCGGCGGAACCGAGGGCGGCCAGCGTCGGGCGGACGTCGTCGTCGCCCGTGCGGACCACGAGCGCCACCCGTTCGAACGCCGTGCCGCCGGCGAACACGAGCTCGCCCAACTTGGGGATGAGCGCGGCCGGCACGTTGTCGATCACGAACCACCCGAGGTCCTCGAGGTGGGCGGCCGCGGTGGAGCGCCCCGCGCCTGACAGCCCGCACAACACCGCGAACTCGGCCATCACCGCTTCTCGCAAGCGAGGAGGAGGAGGCGGGGGATCGACGCCGCCTCGGCGTACTCCTGGGCCCGGGCCAGGAAGCCGGGCGGCGGCGCCGGCTCCTCCATGCGGACAACGAGCAGGCCGTTGGCCGCCAGGGCGTTGACGTAGCGGGAGAGCGGGCGGTGGATGAAGGGGATGAACACGCCCTTCTCGACCTCCTCCACCGTCTCGTCCTCCACCAGGTACGGGCCGATGCGCCAGTACTGCTCGGGCGGGTCGAGGATCTGGTCGTCGATCCAGCCGCTGTTCGGCGTCTGCAGGAGCGGGTGGTTGAGGAAGAAGGCGAAGCGGCCACCCGCTTCGAGCACCCGGCCCACCTCGGCGATGGCGGCGTCGACGTCGCGGATGTGCTCGAAGACCAGGCACGCCACGACGCAGTCGAACGCACCGTCGGCGAAGGGCAGGGCGGCGGCGGCGCTGCGGAGGTAGTGCGGCCCGCCGGCCCGTTCGACCGCGGCCGTCAGCTGGGCCCACGTGGGGTCGACGCCGGCCACCAGCCCGACGCCGAGCCGGGCGGCCAGGCGGGCGACCTGGCCCTCGCCGCACCCGACGTCGAGCACCCGCCGGGCGCCGTCGAGGAGCTCGGCGGCGAGGGGGAGGATCTGCTCCTCGTACTCGGGGTCGACGCCGTCGGTGAAACCCTCCTGCCACCAGCCGGCGTGCTTCTCCCACAGGTCGTCGTCCACCATCGTGGCCAGCCTCTCAGGCGGGGGCGTGCAGCTTCGACCAGACGGCGTCGGCCACGGTGTCGGGCAGCCACGACAGGGCCTTGAGGTCGTCGAGCGTCGCCGCCTTCACGCCCTTCACGCCGCCGAGCTCTTTGGCGAGCCGACGCTTCCGCGAGTCGCCGAGGCCGGGGATGTCGTCGAGGACGGACTTGGTCATGCGCTTCCCGCGGAGCTCGCGGTGGAACGTGATGGCGAAGCGGTGGGCCTCGTCGCGGATCCGCTGGAGCATGTGCAGCGCCTCGCTCCCCCGGGGCAGCTCGACCGGGTCGGGGTCGCCGGGGAGGTACACCTCCTCGAAGCGCTTGGCGAGCGACGCCACCGGGATCTCCGCGCTGAGGCCGAGCTCGTCGAGCACCCGCACGGCGACGCCCAGCTGACCCTTGCCGCCGTCGACGAGGAGCAGCTGCGGGGGGTACGCGAACCGGCCCTCGCGCTCGGAGATCGGCACGTCGCGCTCGATGAGGTAGGCGGTCAGCCGCCGGCGCAGCACCTCCTCCATGGCGGCGAAGTCGTCGTTGCCGGGGACGTCCTTGACCTTGAAGCGCCGGTAGTCGCTCTTCTTGGGCAGGCCGTCCTCGAGCACCACCATCGAGCCGACGTAGTCGGTGCCCTGGATGTGGCTCATGTCGTAGCACTCGATGCGCAGCGGCGAGTGGGGCAGCCCGAGGTGGGCCTGGAGCTCGTTGAGCGCCCGGGCCCTGCTGTTGTGGTCGGATGCCCGGCGCAGGCGGTGGCGCGTGAACTCCTCCCTGGCGTTGTGCTCGACGGTCTCGAACAGCCTGCGCTTGTCGCCCCGCTGCGGCACCCGGATCTCGACCCAGCTGCCCCGCAGGTCCGACAGCCAGCGCTCGTGGAGGGGCAGGTCGGCCGGCTCGGTCGGCACCAGCACGAGCTTGGGCACGCCCGCCGGCGGGTCGGCGACGTACAGGCCCTCGAGCACGCGGTCGATGAGCTCGCCCGGGCTCAGGTCCTCGGTCTTGTCGAGCACGAACCCGTTGCGGCCCACGACGGTGCCGCGGCGGACGTGCCAGACCTGGACGGCCGCCTCGAGGTCGTCGTCGGCGATAGCGACGACGTCGATGTCCTCGCTGCGGTCGGCCACGATGAGCTGCTTCTCGATCGCCCGGCGCACGGCGATGAGGCGGTCGCGGACCCGGGCCGCCTCCTCGTACTCCATCGCGTCGGACGCCGTCTTCATCTCGGTCTCGAGGCGGCGGACGATCGGGTCGGTGTCGCCGTCGAAGAAGCGGCACATGTCCGCCACGAGCTCGCCGTAGCGCTCCTTGTCGACCGCGCCGACGCAGGGCCCGGCGCACTTCTGGATGTGGTACTCGAGGCAGGGCCGGCCGATGCGCTCGTGCTCCCGGAACTTCTGGTCGGAGCAGTTCCGGACGGGGATCGACTTGCGGAGCAGCGACACCGTCTCGCGGATGGCGTAGGCATGCCCGAACGGCCCGTAGTACCGGGTCCCCTTGCGCTTGCGTCCGCGCATGACGAGGGGCCGGGGCCACTCCTGGTCGACCGTGATGGCCAGGAACGGGAAGCTCTTGTCGTCGCGCAGCCGCACGTTGAACCGGGGCTGGTGCCGCTGGATCAGCTGGAACTCCAACATCAGCGCCTCGACGTCGTTACGCACCTCGATCCACTCGACCGACTCGGCGGCCACGACCATCTGCGCCGTGCGGGGCGGCAGCGACCGGACGTCGACGAAGTAGTTGCTCAGCCGGCTCCGCAGCGACTTCGCCTTGCCGACGTAGATGATGCGGCCGTCGGCGTCCTTGAACTGGTAGGAGCCGGGCGTATCGGGGATGGATCCGGCCGGCGGGCGCTGCACCATGGGGTCGGGCAGCCTACGGGTCCGACGGGCGGGTCGGTTCGGGGCCGCCGCCGAGAACGCCGGCCGCCACGGTCGGCCCCGGAACGTACGGCGGACGTGCGGCCTTACAACTCGCCGGAACGAAGCGAAGCGAGTGACGGCGAAGAACGCAGGACGCCGCTAGCATCTGACGTCACGCCGGCCGGGTATCCGGCGTCATATCGGTTCCCAGGACGACATCCCCGTGGGAGAGGCGACCCGGCTGTCCCCACCGTTCGCGACGGGAACCCCAAGGACAAGGGGACCAACCGACATGCTGCGGATCCAGCGCCCGCTCCCGGAGCGGTACGTCACGGCAACGACCGACGACCTGAACGACCGCATCGCGGCGGCGAAGGCCACCCTCGGCTCCCGCCTGTTCATCCTCGGCCACCACTACCAGCGCGACGAGATCATCCGCTGGGCCGACGCCAGGGGCGACAGCTACCGGCTGTCGGTGCTCGCCCAGCAGCGGCCCGAGGCCGAGTTCATCGTGTTCTGCGGCGTGCACTTCATGGCCGAGTCGGCCGACATCCTCACCGAGGACCACCAGGCCGTCATCCTCCCGGACCTGAACGCCGGCTGCTCCATGGCCGACATGGCCGACATCGACGACGTGGAGGAGGCCTGGGAGGCCCTCGCGGGCGTGATCGACGTCGAGCGCCTCGTGCCCGTCACCTACATGAACAGCTCGGCCGACCTGAAGGCGTTCGTCGGGCGCCACGGCGGCGCCGTGTGCACGTCGACCAACGCCCGGGCCGTGCTCGAGTGGGCCCTCCGGGGCGGCAAGGAGTCGGTCGGCGCCACGGGCGGCGGCGACAAGGTGCTGTTCTTCCCGGACCAGCACCTCGGGCGCAACACCGGCGTCGCCATGGGCTACGGCCTCGCCGTCATGCGCCTCTGGAACCCGCGGTTCGACCTCGGCGGTCTGAGCGAGGCCGACTGCAAGGAGGCCACGCTCCTGCTCTGGCGGGGTTGGTGCACGATCCACCAGCGCTTCCAGCCGGCCCACATCGACGCGTTCCGGGCCGAGCACCCCGACGGCATCGTCGTGGTGCACCCCGAGTGCCCCCACGAGACGGTCCTGCAGGCCGACCAGGTCGGCTCCACCGACTTCATCATCAAGGCCATCGAGGCCGCACCGGTCGGCGCCACGATCGCGGTCGGCACCGAGGTGCACCTCATCAACCGCCTCGCCCAGGAGAACCCCGACAAGACCGTCGTCTCGCTCGACCCGCTCATCTGCCCGTGCTCCACCATGAACCGCATCGACCTCCCCCACCTCTGCTGGGTGCTCGAGGAGCTCGTCGCCGGCCGGGTCACGAACCAGATCACGGTCGATCCCGACACGGCCGAATGGGCCAAGGTCGCCCTCCAGCGGATGCTCGAGATCGTCTGATCAGGCCGTCGAGGCCACCAAGGCCGGCTCGCGCATCGTGGGCGGGGCCGGGATGCCGAGCAGCGCCAGCAGCGTGGGCGCCACCGCGGTGACCGGCACGCGGCCGCCGTCGGCCGGGGCCACGCCCGGCTGACGGACCCAGAGGATGCCATCCGGGTGGTGGGTGCCGGCCCGGGGCGCCTCCACCCAGTACAGGAGGTCGTGGAACGCCACCTCGCGGCCGTCGACCGCGAGCGCAGCCCCGCGCCGCACGGGCTGGAACTGCAGGCACCCGACGAGGAGGTCGTCGCCCTGTTCCCGGACCTCGAAGGCTGGCGCCTCGTCGAGCCGGACGGCCCGGATCCGATCAGCTGCGGCGGCGGCCGCGTCGGCGCCGGCGAACCGGAGGTGGAACTGCTCGGCCATGATGGGTGCTGCGCCGAGGGCGTCGTCGGCCCCGAGCGCGGCGGCCAGCACGAGAGGGTCGACCGGCCGGTGGAAGCCGTCGTAGCCACCCCGGCCCTCGATGTTCGCGTGCTGGCTCAAGCCCGTGCAGAGGACCAAGGTGGCCGAGTCGCGGAGCCGGTCGAGGGCCTCGCCGACGAGCGCATCCATCGCCCGGTACCCAGCCAGCACCGGGTCCTCCTCGCCCCAGTGGAGGTGTTGGAAGTGGGCGGTGCTGTTGGAGAAGAAGGTCGCGAGGTCGGGCACCAGGCGCCGCCGGTACCACCAGAACACGTCCCACTGGAGCAGGTCGAGCACCATGGCCCGCCGCGCCCGGGGCCACCGCCGGAACCGCTCCCCGGCGAGCTGCCGGACGGCGACCGCGACGGTGCGGGGGCGCAGCCCGTGGGCGACGAGGAACCGGGCGAAGGCCGCGTACTGGCGTCGGCTGATCCCGGCCGTGGGGCTGGTGTGCTCCTGCACGTTCGCCCGCACCACGGCGGCGAAGGCCTCGAGCTCGGTGGGCTGGGGCGACGCATCCAGGCTCCACGGGTCGGGTAGCCAGGCGCCGCGCACGGGCTCGCGGGGCACGACGTTCATCGGGCCGCAGAGCCACACCGATCCGCCGGCTCCGGTGACGACCTCGCCCACCGTGGGGACGAGGACCTCGGCGCCCTCGCCGAGGCGGTGCACGCCGTGCTCGTCGACCGTGGTCCCGGTGTGCACGGAGACCCACTGCACCCAGGGGTTGAGGCGGTCATCGTCCTCGCCGGCCTCGGTCACGTACGTGCGCGACGAACTGCGGAGGCGGGCGAACCCGGGCAGGTGGCCGGCCGCGATGAACTCGTCCATCAGCGCCGGCGAGAGCTCGTTGAACTCCAGCACGACGACCGGGGTGCGCGAATGCCCCATCACTCCCCTTCGGCCCGGGAACCGGCGAACCTTAGGGGTCGACGTGCCTGGCCCCGGCTCCGAGGCGAGTCATGATTGCAACCCCATGGACCTCTCCGGCTCGACCATCCTCCTCACCGGTGGCACCGGTTCCTTCGGCAGCGCGTTCATCGAGCGGGCCGCCTCGGCCTGGCCGGACGCCGTCATCCGGATCTTCTCGCGGGACGAGCTCAAGCAGTCGGAGCTGCAGTCCCGCTTCGCCGACCGGGCCAACCTCCGGTTCCTGATCGGCGACGTCCGCAACCGGTCGCGCCTCACCCGGGCGATGCGGGGCGCCGACGTCGTCATCCACGCCGCAGCGATGAAGCAGGTGCCGGCGTGCGAGTACAACCCCTTCGAGGCGGTGCAGACGAACGTCCTCGGGGCCCAGCACATCGTCGACGCCGCCATCGACACCGGCGTGCAGCGCGTCGTGGCCCTGTCCACCGACAAGGCCGTCAACCCGGTGAACCTGTACGGCGCCACCAAGCTCTGCCAGGAGAAGATCATCGTGCAGGGCAACGCGTACGCGGCCCAGTCGGCGACCCGCCTCTCGTGCGTCCGCTACGGCAACGTCGTGGGCTCCCGCGGTTCGGTGGTCCCGCTCTTCCTGCGCCAGCGCGAAGAGGGCCGCCTCACGATCACCGACGACCGCATGACCCGCTTCTGGATCACGCTGCCCCAAGCCGTCGACCTCGTCGTCTACGCGCTCGAGCACATGGTGGGCGGCGAGGTGTTCATCCCCAAGATCCCGTCGATGCGGGTCACCGACCTGGCCGAGGCGATGGCGCCCGGCGTGCCCTGCGACGTGATCGGGATCCGGCCCGGCGAGAAGCTCCACGAGCTCCTCATCACCGCCGACGAGTCCCGCCACACCATCGACGCCGGCGAGGTCTTCGTCGTCCTCCCCGAGCACCCCTGGTGGACTGCTGACCCGCGCTGGATGGAGGGCAAGCCCATGCCCGACGGGTTCGTCTATTCGAGCGAGACGAACGACGAGTGGCTCACGACCAAGGACCTCGTCGAGATGCTGCCGTGATCCCGTACGGGCGGCAGTCCATCGACGACGACGACGTCGCCGCGGTGGTGGCCGCCCTCCGGAGCGACTGGCTCACCACCGGGCCGCGCGTCGAGGAGTTCGAGGCGGCCCTGGCCGACGCCGTCGAGGCGGCCCAGGCAGTGGCCTTCGCCAACGGCACCGCCGCGCTGCACGCCGCCGCCGCCGTGGCCGGTCTCGGACCGGGCGATCGCGTCGTGACCTCGCCCCTGTCGTTCGCGGCCAGCGCCACCTGCGCTCGTTACGTGGGAGCGACGCCGGAGTTCGTCGACATCGATCCGGCCACGCTCAACATGGATCTCTCGGCGGTGCCGGCCGGCGTCGACGCCGTCGTCGCCGTCCACTACGCGGGCCTGCCGGTCGACCTCGAGCGGCTGCCGTACCGCCCACGCGTGGTCATCGAGGACGCGGCCCACGCCATCGGCGCCCACACCGCCGACGGCCCGGTCGGCAACTGCGCCCGCTCCGACCTCTGCTGCTTCTCGTTCCACCCGGTCAAGACGATCACCACCGGCGAGGGGGGCGCGGTCACGACCAACTCCCCCGTCCTGGCCGACGCCCTGCGCCGCTTCCGCAACCACGGGATGGTCAAGCACCCCGAGGTCGGCGGCTGGTACTACGAGATCGAGGACCTGGCGTTCAACTACCGGCTCACCGACCTCCAGGCCGCCTTGGGCACGAGCCAGCTGTCGAAGC
Source organism: Acidimicrobiia bacterium (assembly GCA_013694495.1). Lineage (GTDB taxonomy): Bacteria > Actinomycetota > Acidimicrobiia > Acidimicrobiales > JACDCH01 > JACDCH01. The sequence continues at coordinate 14,081 of JACDCH010000620.1, forward strand.
TGAAGCGCTTCGTCGACCGGCGCAACGAGCTGGCCGACCGGTACCGCGCCGGCCTGGCCGGCCTGCCCCTCGAGGCGGCGCCGGTCGCCCCGGCCGGGACGCGCCACGCGTACCACCTCTTCGTCGTGCAGGTCGACGACCGGGCCCGGGTCCACGCCGCGCTGCACGAGCGGGGCATCGGCGCCCAGGTGCACTACGTCCCGATCTACCGCCACCCGCTCTACGCGGACCTGCAGGTCGACCCGGCGTCGTTCCCCGCCACCGAGCGGGCCTACGAGCGGTTGCTGTCGCTGCCCCTCCATCCGGGCCTCACGCCTGCCGATCAGGACGAGGTGATCAGCGCGCTGCAGGACCTGCTGGGCCCATGACCGACCCCACGAACCGGTTCCCGTGCTCGGAGGACCTGTGGCAGCGGGCGGAGGCGGTGATCCCCCTCGGCACCCAGACGTTGTCGAAGAGCCCGACGCAGTTCGTGCGCGGCGCCCACCCCCTCTACATCGCCCGGGGCCGCGGCGCCCACCTGTGGGACGTCGACAGCAACGAGTGGATCGACGAACCCATGGCCCTCGGGCCCGTGCTGCTCGGCTACGCCGAGCCCGCGGTCGACGACGCCATCCGGGCCCAGCTCGACGACGGCATCACCTTCACGCTGATGCACCCCCTCGAGGTCGAGGTGGCCGAGCGCATCGTCGCCCTCTGCCCCGGCGTCGAGGCCGTGCGCTTCGCCAAGAGCGGCTCCGACGCCGTCACCGGCGCGGTCCGCGCCGCCCGGGCCCACACCGGCCGGGAGCGGGTCGTCGCCGTCGGCTACCACGGCTGGCACGACTGGTACATCGGCACCACGACGAGGAACGCGGGCGTCCCCGCCGGGGTGCAGGCCCTCACCACGACGGTGGCCTACGGCGACCTCGACGCCCTGACCGACGAGCTCGCTCGGGGCGGCGTCGCCGCGGTCGTGCTCGAACCCAGCGGCGCCACGGTGCCGTCGCCGGGCTACCTCACCGGGCTGGTCGACGCCGTCCGGACCGCGGGCGCAGTGTCCGTGTTCGACGAGGTCATCACCGGCTTCCGCCTCGCACCGGGTGGCGCGCGGGAGCGCTACGGCGCCATCCCCGACCTGTCGTGCTACGGCAAGGCCCTCGGGAACGGCATGCCCATCGCGGCCGTCGCCGGCGCCTGGCCGCTCATGCGCGAGTTCGAGCGGATCTTCTTCTCGGGCACCCACGGCGGCGAGGCGCTGTCGCTGGCCGCGGCCCGCGCCGTGCTCGACGTGATCGCCGACGGTTCGGTGCTGGCCGCCATCGAGCAGCGGGGCCGGTCCCTCCTCGACGGCGTCGTGGCCCTCGTGGCGAAGTTCGGCCTCGACGGTCTCGTGACCGTCGGCGGGGAGCCGCAGCGCACCGTCGTCGGCTTCGGGGGAGACGCGCCGTTGGTGACGAAGAGCTGGGTGCAGCAGTGCCAGGCCGACGCGGGCTGCCTCTTCAACGGCTCCCTGTTCGTGTGCGCGCGCCACAGCGACGACGACGTCGAGCGCATCCTCGGCGGGTTCGAGACCGCGTTCGAGGCGCTGTCGCGGAGCGAGGACGTCGGCGCCCAGCTGGTGGGCCCTCCCGTCGAGCCCGTGTTCCGCGCCCCGTGAGCCCGTCGCCGTCGGTGCTCGTGATCGGGGCGGGCTCCATCGGCAGCCGCCACACCCGCAACCTCCTGGCGGCCGGGGCCGCCGTCTCCGTCGCCGACCCGGACGGCGGCCGGTTGGCGCAGCTCGTGGCGCTGGGCGCGGCGGCCGCCGACCTCGGCTCGCT
>JACDCH010000627.1 GCA_013694495.1 Acidimicrobiia bacterium
GGGCGCAGCGCACCCCGTCGCCGTCGGCCGAGAGCGCGACCGTCGCCGGGCCCCCGGGGAGCCGCAGCGTGCGCCGGTAGGTCTCGCCGTCGAACGCCTCGACGCCGCGCACGGAGCGCCAGCCGAGGAAGCCGAACAGCGCGCCGTCGTCGAAGGGCAGGCGCGCCGGCAGGTGCAGCTCGACGGATCGCACGGCGCCGATGATGGCCTGCGGAGTAGAACCCTCCGATGATCCGCCTCGGCCTCCAGCTCCCGAACTTCACCTTCCCGGGCGTGGCACCCGAGGACCTGTTCGAGACCGTCGCGGCGGTGGCGGTGGCGGCCGACGGCTCGGGCTGGGACACGGTCATGGTCATGGACCACTTCTTCCAGCTGCCGATGCTGGGCCCGCCCGAGAACGAGATGTTCGAGGCCTACACGCTGCTCGGCGCCCTCGCCGCCCGGACCACGAACGTCAAGCTGGGCACGCTCGTCACGGGCGTCACGTACCGCAACCCTGCGCTCCTGGCCAAGATCGTCACGACCCTCGACGTGATCTCCAAGGGCCGGGCGTTCCTCGGCATCGGCGCGGCCTGGTACGAGGTCGAGCACAACGCCCTCGGGGTCGACTTCCCGCCGGTGAAGGAGCGCTTCGAGCGCCTGGCCGAGGCGCTCGTGATCTGCCGGGGCATGTTCCGGGGCGAGCGGCCGACGTTCGAGGGCAAGCACCACCGCGTCGAAGACGCCATCAACAGCCCGGCGCCGATCACGCCGGGCGGCCCCCCGATCATGATCGGCGGGCAGGGCGAGAAGAAGACCCTGCGCCTCATGGCCGAGCACGCCGAGATGGCGAACTTCACCGCTGGCTTCGACGAGCTGCCCCGCAAGATCGAGGTCCTCGCCGCGCACTGCGCCGACTTCGACCGCGACATCGCGACCATCAACAAGACGGCGCTCGCGTCGCTCTTCCTCGGCGCCACGATGGAGGCGGCGGTGGCCAAGGTCGACCAGCGCCTGGCGCCGATGGGCATGAGCTGGACGACGCTCGACGACGCGACCAAGGCCATGCTCGGCGCCCGTTTCATCCTCGGCGACCCGGACACCGTGGGCGAGCAGGTCCAGGAGCTCCTCGCAGTGGGCATGGACGGCCTCACCGTCAACCTCCCGAGCGACGGGCACGACCCCGAAGCGGTCGAGTTCGCCGGCCAGGTGCTGGGCCAGGCCCTCGCCTAGCGAACCCGCGTGGTCAGCGCAGCTGCAGGGTCGCCAGCTTCCAGGCGCCGAGCTCGATCTGCTCGTCGAACGGCTGCTGCGGGCGGCCCAGGAGGTCGACCACCCAGCCCGACCGGCCGGGAACCGACACCATGGTCGCCTCGGCCGTCGGGTTGAACACCCGCACCTCGAGCGAGCCCCCCGGGGTGCGGCGCACGGCCGACACCTCGGCGCCGGTGACGGTGAGGGCGCTGCCCGCGGCCGGGCCCGTCTGGCCGACCGGGGCGCCGCCGGGCGCGACCTCGAGGGGTAGGAAGGCGTCGTCGACGAGCGCGTACGGATCGACCTCGCCGACGGCGAGCGCCCAGCGCACGGTGAGCACCTTCTGGAGCTGGGGACCCTCGAGGGCCTGGATCGGCCCGGCCGGCAGGGCCCGCGTCGCCATGGGCCGCTGCGACAGCAGCCCCGTGCAGCGCAGCAGGGTCACCGCCATGGTCGCCGCGCTGGCGCACTCACCGGCGATGTCGACGAGCTCGTACTCGAGCAGGCCCTCGTGGGCGACGGTGATGCCGCCGGCCCGCACGAACCGGCGCGACGGGAACGTCGGCAGGCCCAGCTCGGTGGGACCGCCCTCCGCCTCGAGCCCCCGCCGCACGACGGCGAAGGCGCACTCGGCATCGCTGTGGCTGGCAGCCTCGGCGAGGGGGATGTGCACACGGAGGCGGTGGTCGCGGGCCCGGTTGTCGATGGTCGTCGTGACCCGCACGAACGCCTCGCCGGCCCGCAGCTCGAGCACCGTCGTGGCCCGGATGGCGCCGTCGCGCCACGTGCCGGCGACCTCCAGCCGCCCCCGCAGCGGGCCCGACTCGAGCACCCGCACGGTGCCGGGGCCGTCGGGCTGGTCGATCTCGACGTCGCCGTCGGGCGGGCACCAGTTGTAGGTGTCGCCGACGTCGCCGCCGTCGACCAGCCGGACCACGCCGGGCAACCCGTCGACGGTCCACGTCGCCGCAGTCGCGTCGGCCGACACACGGAGGAGGCCGTTGCCCAAGGAGGCCCCGTCGTCACCGACGACGACCGGGTCGACGTCGAGCGGCGCCGGGCTCCACGCCCGCCAGCCGTAGCCGGCCACGTCGGCCGCGCGAGTCAGCACCTTGCGCCCCGGCGCCTGCGCGGCCATAACGGTGCAGGGGCGCGGCGCCCGATCGTCCATCAACCGCTCCAGCTCCACCCGGCCGGCGGGGGAGACGAGCTGGCCACCGTCGGAGCGGGCGACGGAGAACACGTCGATGCCGGTCGCGGCGTCGACGATGCGGGCCGCGGTGTAGCGGGACGCGTACTCGAGCTCGGCCACCAGGCCGGCGGCCATGCCGACGCTCGGGAAGTCGCCGAGTCCGGCCTCGGTCGGCCGCACCCGCAGCGTCTGCGTCCCCGCCGGCGCCTCACCGGCCTCGTCGTCGAGGATCAGCTCGACCAGGCCGCTGCGGGCCCGGGGCGCGAGGTTCACCACGACCGGTCCGTCGACACCAGCGGCCAGGGCGGCGAGGGCGACGGCCCGCTCGGCCAGGCCCTCGCCGATCTGGCGCGCCTCGGCGTAGCGATGGAGAACGGCGTCGACGACTTCGTCGTCGGAACAGGCGCAGACGGAGTCGTGGGCGGCGTTGCGGATGACGGCGAGCCAGGCCTCGTCGAGCAGCGCGCCCGGCCACAGCTCGGGCGGGAGGAACAGCGCAGCCGCGGGCTCGGCCCGTCCCTCGAGGGCCCGCTCGGCGCGCGCTGCGGCTTGCCGGACGTCGGTGCGGTTGGAGGCGACGCCCATGAGCAGGTTGGCGCTGGCGCCGGAGCGGAGCTCGCCCGTCCACGTCGGTGACGAGTCGGTGAGGGCGCCGGCGTGGTCGGCGAAGTACTCGGCCAGGCCCATCACCGTGAAGCGCCACTCGTCGGACTTGTCGTTGGCCTCGGCCACGACCGCGCTCAGCCACGCCTGCGGCAGGAGGTGGTCGGTGCCGTTCATCCACAGCACCGAGCCGCCATCGAGGAGCCCGCCGAAGCGGTCGGCGAACTCGTGGACCTGGTCGACGAGCGCGCCCGCGTCGCGGGGCATGCGGGCGCCGTTGCCGTAGCCGAGGGGGAGGTACTCGGTGCGCACCTCCGAGCCGTCGGGCGCCACCCACCGGAACGCCGTGCGGTCGACGGCGGACGGCACACCCCGCCACACCACCGCGTCGCCGATGCCGAACTGGGTGAGGAGCTGCGGCATCTGGGCAACGTGGCCGAACATGTCCGGCAGGTAGCCCACGGCCGTCGCCCCACCGACGGCCGCGCCCTTGGCGATGCCGAGCTGGAGGTCGCGCACGAGGGTCTCGCCCGACACGAGGAACTCGTCGGGGAGCGTGTACCACGGCCCGACCGAGATCCGGCCCGCCGTCACCAGGCGTCGGATGGTGGCCTCGGCGTCGGGCCGGACGGCGACGTAGTCGTCGACCACCGCCAGCTGGCCGTCGAGGAGGAAGTGGGAGTAGCCAGGGTCGGCATCGAGGTGGGGGAGCAGGCCGTCGAGCAGGTCGACGAGCTTCAGCCGGAAGCTCTGGTAGGGCAGGTACCACTCGCGGTCCCAGTGCGTGTGGGGGACGACGGCGACGGTGCGGGGCTCGGCCACGTCCAGATCATCGCCGACGGCGAACCGGAGGGTGCCAGCAGGACCGTTCGGTCATGTACGCACCCTCCGGTCGTCCCGGCCGGCGCCCTCGACCTTCACCCCGCAGTCGGATCGCCGCCGCCGGCCGTCGGCGCCGGCAGGTCGAGGACGAAGCGGGCGCCGCCGAAGGGGGAGTCCTCGACCCAGACCCGGCCGTCGTGGCGGGCGACGACAGCCCGAACGATCGACAGGCCGAGGCCGGCGCCGCCGGCGTCGCGGGTGCGACCTTCGTCGAGCCGGGTGAAGCGCTCGAACACCCGCTCGCGCTCGGCCTCGGGGATGCCGGGCCCGTCGTCGTCGACCGTGACCCGTCCGCCGGCGACGGTGACCGCCACCCGGCTGGCGGCGTGGCGGGCGGCGTTGTCGAGCACGTTCACCACGGCTTGGCCGAGCTGGCGGGCCGAGCCCGTCACCTCGCCGTCGCCGGCGACCGCGACCGGCACGCGCC
>JACDCH010000628.1 GCA_013694495.1 Acidimicrobiia bacterium
GCCAAGAAGAGCCCCGCCAAGCGCACGCCCCCCAGCACCCCCTGAGCGGCTCGCCGGCGCGCCGCTACTCGCCGGTCAGGACGTTGACCGACAGCAGGCCGGGCACGTCGCGCAGGACGGCCTGCACCGGCTCGGGCACGGCGGGCGTCGTCGCCAGCACCTGCATGGCCGCCGCCCCCTCGGCGCTGTGGCCGAGGTGCATGTCGTCGATGTTGATGCCGGCCTCGGCCAGGGTCGTGGCCACGGCGGCGATCATCCCGGGCCGGTCGTCGTTGCGCACGACGAGCAGGTGGCGGGCCGGGGGGAGGTCGACGTTGAGGTCGTCGATCATCACGACCCTGGGGTCGGAGCGGGGGCCGATGAGCGTGCCGGCGATGGCGTGGCCGCCGCCCCGCACGGTGACGAGGTTGACGTACTCAGCCGTGGCCGGCGTCGACGAGGAGCGCACCTCGAGGCCGCGCTCGGCGGCGATCTGCGGGGCGTTGACGTACGACACCGACTGCTCGGTGCGCCCGCCGAACACACCCTTGAGCACCGAGAGCGTGAGGATGCGCGTGTCGTAGTCGGCCAGCTGGCCCTGGTACTCGACCTCGAGCACTGCCGGGATGCCGTCGGTCAGCGACGACCACAGCCGGCCCAGGCGCTCGGCAAGCGGCAGGAACGGGCGCACGGTCTCGCTGGCCTCGGCCGCCGAGACGTTCACGGCGAAGGGCACGAAGTCGCCGGCCAGCGCGAGCTGCACCATGTCGGCGATCGTGTCGCCGGCCTTGTCCTGGGCTTCACGTGTCGACGCCCCGAGATGCGGCGTGACCACCACCTCGTCGAGCTCGAACAGGGGTGAGGCGGTGGTGGGCTCCTCGGCGAACACGTCGAGGGCCGCGCCGCCGACGGCGCCGTTGCGTATGGCGGCGGCGAGGGCGGCCTCGTCGACGATCCCGCCGCGGGCGACGTTGACGATGCGGATGCCGGGCTTCGCCTTGGCCAACAGGTCGGCGCCGATGAGGCCCACGGTCTCCTTGGTCTTGGCCAGGTGCAGGGTCACGAAGTCGGCCCGCTTCATGAGCTCCTCGAGGTCGAGCAGCTCGATGCCGAGGGCGCGGGCCCGGTCGGCGGACACGAAGGGGTCGTGGGCGACGAGGCGCATCCCGAACGAGTGCGCCCGCTGGGCGACGAGCTTGCCGATGCGGCCGAGCCCGACGATGCCGAGGACCTTGTCTGCGAGCTCGACGCCCTCCCAGCGCGACCGCTCCCAGCGGCCGGCCTTGAGGGCGGCGTGGGCCTGGGGCACGTTGCGGGCCTGGGCCAGCAGCAGGGCCATGGTGTGCTCGGCCGCGGACAGGATGTTCGACTGGGGGGCGTTCACGACCATGACGCCGCGCTCGGTGGCGACGTCGACGTCGACGTTGTCGAGGCCGATGCCGGCTCGACCCACGACGACCATCGCCGGGGCCGCCGCCAGCACCTCGGCGGTCACCTTGGTGGCGGACCGGATGATCAGCGCGTTGGCGTCGGCCACCGCGCCGAGCAGCTGCTCTGCCGACAACCCGAGCTGCACGTCGACGTCGTGGCCGGCGGCGCGCAGGCGGTCGAGGCCCCCCTCGGCGATCTCCTCGGACACGAGCACCCTGGCCATGGACGCCGATGGTGGCATGACCGCCCGATCGGCCCGAAAACGGTCGCCGGACGCACTGCGTACGGTTCGGCCGTGCGCGTCGCCGTCGTGGGAGCCGGGATGGCCGGGCTGTGCGCGGCGCGATCGCTCGCCGATGTCGGCCACGAGGTGGTCGTGCACGAGGCCGCCAACGAGGTCGGTGGCCGGCTCTGCACCCGGCGGGTCGGGGATGCGACGTTCGACTCCGGGGCGCAGTTCTTCACCGTGCGCAGCGACGAGTTCAGCGGGCTGGTCGACGGGTGGCTCACGGCCGGCGTCGTTTTCGAGTGGTGCCGGGGTTTCGGGTCGGCGCCGGACGGCTACCCGCGCTACGCCGGCCGCGCCGGGATGGCCGACATCGCCGTCCATCTCGCCACCGACCTCGACGTCCGCCTCGGTTCCCGCGTCGACGACCCGCACGCGCTCGACGCCGACGCTGTCGTGGTCACCGCCCCGGGCGCCGCCGTCGAGTGGCACCGCACCATCGCCCTCCTCGCCGTGCTCGACCGGTCGCCGGGGCTACCGGCGCCGGGCGCGATCCAGGCCCCCGCGGCGCCCTTCTCGTTCGTGGCCGACAACCAGGCCAAAGGGATCTCCGCGATCCCCGCGGTGACGCTTCACGCCGGGCACCGGCTGTCCGACCGCCACTGGGACGACGAGGGCGCCGTCGACGCCCTCCTCACCCTCGCCGTGAGGGAGGGCGTGCTCGGCGACGCGGCGGTCGTCGATGCCAGGATCGACCGTTGGGCGCACGCCGGCCCGGTCCGCCCGTTGGCCGAGCGGTGCGTGGTGGTCGACGAACGGGTCGTGCTGGCCGGCGACTGGTGCGGCGGGCCGAAGGTCGAGGGGGCGGCGCTCTCGGGTCGGGCCGCGGCCCGGGCGGTCACGACGCGAGGACCGGCTCCACCCGCTCCCGACCTCGGGACCGGGCTCGCTTGACGACGTACATGGCTGCGTCGGCGGCCGCGAGGAGCGCTGCCGCGTCGTAGCCGACGGTGGTCGTGTCGGCTCGGCCGATGCTGGCGGGGCAGTGGACCGCGGTGCCGGACGAGATCGTGATCGGCTGGGCCAGGACGGCGTCGAGGCGCTCGATGAGGCCGTTCGCCTCCGGATCGTTCGGCTGGTACACGATCACGAACTCATCGCCGCCGAACCGAGCGACACGGTCGGCTCGCCGGACCGTCGACCGCAAGCGGTGGGCGACCTCGCACAACACGATGTCGCCGGCTTCGTGGCCGTGCTCGTCGTTCACCGACTTGAAGGCGTCGAGATCGAGGAAGGCGACGGCGAGCACGTGCTGGCTGCGCTCCGCCCGTTGGATGTCGGCGTCGAGGAACTCCTGGAACAGGCGTCGGTTGGCCAGCCCGGTCAAGGGGTCGCGGAGGGCGAGCGCGGCGAGCTCCGTGTGGAGGTGGCGCAGCTCGGTGACGTCTCGGCTCACCCCCTGGAGGCCCCCCCGGATCGGCGTGAGCTGCAGCTCGCCGACCACGAGCGTGCCGTTCGCGTGGCGGAAGCAGAAGTCGCTGCGGTCGGGCAGCGGGTGACCCGCGAAGGCCCGATCGACTTCGGTCCGGGTCCGGGCGTCGAGGATGTCGAGGAAGCGGGAGAAGTCCTCGAGGAAGTAGGACGGCGGGTAGCCGAGGACGGTCTCGACCGAAGGGCTCATGTAGTCGAAGTGAGGGTGGGGCTCGAGGAGGAACCGCCAGACGACGTCCGTCGCCTTGTCGGCGAGCTCGCGGAAGCGAGCCTCGCTGGCGGCGAGGTTCAGCTCGGCGGTGTGCCGCCCGGAGACGTCCCGGCCGACGGCGAGCACCTCGGGACCGTCGGCGCCGGCCACGTACTGGTCGACCCACTCGACCCACTGGCCTGGGGCGTTGGGCGCAGGGCGAGGGGCGTCGTCGACGACGTGGGGGTTGTGGGGCCCGAGGCGGCCGACCTGCGCCCGGAGGCCGGCCCACTCCGACGGGGACAGGAAGTCGTGCAGCGTGCGGCCGATGACCTCCTGCGGGCGGAGTTCGTGACCGGCGGCCCATGCGACGTTGCTGTACACGATCGTGAGGTCGTCGAGGCGGTACCGGACGACGCGTTCGGGCAGTTGGTCCAGCGTCTCGGCGCAGCCCCGGTAGAAGGCATCGTCCATGGCGTCATTTTCGGCAGGTGTGGCCGAAAACGTGAGGAAAGTTCCGTGCAACCCGGGTGGGTGACGCGGTCGGCCGGCGCTCGGGGTCAGCCGGCATCGACCGCGTCGGCGATGCGGGTGAGGCCCTCGACCAGGTCGTCGTCGCCCAGGGCGAAGCTGATCCGCGCGTAGCCGGGGGTGCCGAAGGCCTCGCCGGGCACGACCGCCACCTTCACCTCGTCGAGCAGGACGGCCGCCAGGTCGGCGGTGGTGTCGGCCTTGCGCCCCTTGATCGGGCGGCCCAGGAGGCCGGTGAGGTTCGGGTAGGCGTAGAACGCGCCCTCGGGCTCGACGCAGGTGACGCCCTCGATGCCCGACAGGATCCGGTGGGCGAGCTTGCTGCGCCGCTCGAAGGCGGCCCGCATCTCGGCGACGGCGTCGAGCGGGCCGGCGACAGCGGCGAGCGCGGCGCGCTGGGCGACGTTCGAGACGTTCGACGTCGAGTGCGACTGGAGGTTCGTGGCCGCCTTGATCACGTCGGCCGGGCCGAGCATCCACCCCACCCGCCAGCCGGTCATGGCGTAGGTCTTGGCCACGCCGTTCACGATCACGCAGCGGTCGAGGAGCTCGGGCACGAGCGCCGGCATAGAGGTGAACTCGTGGTCGCCGAAGGTCAGGTGCTCGTAGATCTCGTCGGTGACCACCCAGATGCCGTGCTCCACGGCCCAGCGGCCGATGGCCTCGACCTCGGCCCTCGGGTACACGGCACCGGTGGGGTTGCTGGGCGAGACGAACAGCAGCACCTTCGTGCGGTCCGTGCGGGCCGCCTCGAGCTGGTCGAGCGACGCCCGGAACCCGGTGCGCTCGTCGGTGGGGACCTCGACGGTGGTACCGCCGGCCAGGCCGATCGCCTCCGGGTACGTCGTCCAGTACGGCGCCGGGACGAGCACCTCGTCGCCCGGGTCGAGCAGCGTCTGGAACGCGTTGTACACGGCGTGCTTGCCGCCGCAGCTGACCAGCACCTGGGCCGCGGGCAGGTCGACGCCGCTGTCGCGCACCGTCTTGGCCGCGATGGCCGCCTTGAGGTCGGGCAGGCCACCCGCCGGCGTGTAGCGGTGGTTCGCCGGGATGCGGCACGCCTCGATGGCGGCCTCGACGATGTGGGCCGGGGTCGGGAAGTCGGGCTCGCCGGCGCCGAAGCCGATCACCGGCTCGCCGGCGGCCTGCAGCGCCTTCGCCTTGGCGTCGACGGCCAGGGTGGCCGACTCGGCGATGGCGGAGATTCGGGCGGAGATCCGGTTCACGGGCTGCGATAGTTGCACCCCGATGCCCCCCGCTCCGACCGACATCCGCATCCCGCCCGACCTCCTCCCCGCCGACGGCCGCTTCGGGTGCGGTCCGTCCAAGGTCCGGCCCGAAGCCGTCGAAGCCCTGGCCAAGGCGGGCGCCGACTACCTCGGCACGTCCCACCGCCAGGCCCGGGTCCGCTTCGAGGTGGGGGCCCTCCGCAACGGCCTCGCCGAGCTGCTGGCGCTGCCCGACGGCTACGAGATCCTGCTCGGCAACGGGGGCACCACGGCGTTCTGGGACGCGGCCGCCCTGGGGCTGATCGAGGCGCGCAGCCAGCACCTGAGCTTCGGCGAGTTCTCGGCGAAGTTCGCCGCCGTCACCGCCGCTGCCCCGTTCCTGGGCGAACCGACCGTCATCAAATCGGACCCCGGCAACCACCCCGAGGCCGTGGCCGAGGAGGGCGTCGACGCGTACTGCCTCACGCACAACGAGACGTCCACCGGCGTCGCCCTGACCGTGACCAGGCCCGCCGGCACCTCGGCCGACGACGCCCTCGTGCTGGTCGACGCCACGTCGGCGGCCGGCGGGTTGCGGGTCGACCTGGGCGAAGCCGACGTGTACTACTTCGCCCCCCAGAAGTGCCTCGCCGCCGACGGCGGGCTGTGGCTGGCCGCGGTGTCACCGGCGGCGCTGGCCCGCATCGAGCGCATCAAGGCGTCGGGCCGCTGGCTGCCGTCGTTCCTCGACCTGTCGATCGCCGTCGAGCAGAGCCGCCTCGACCAGACCTACAACACGCCGGCGCTGGCCACGATCCTGCTGGCCCGCGAGCAGGTCGACTGGCTGTGCAACAACGGCGGGCTCGAGTGGGCCGCCTCGCGCTGCGACCGCTCGGCGACCACGGTCTACGACTGGGCCGACGCCCACCCCCTGGCGTCGCCGTTCGTCGCCGATCCGGCCCAGCGGTCGCACGTCGTCGCCACGATCGACCTCGACGCCGCGGTCGACGCCAACGTCGTGAACGCCGTGCTCCGCGAGAACGGCATCGTCGACACCGACGGGTACCGCAAGCTCGGCCGCAACCAGCTCCGCGTCGCGCTGTTCCCGGCGATCGACCCGGCCGACGTCGAGCAGCTCACCCGGTCGATCGACCACGTCCTCGCCGCGCTGACCTGACGGGGCGCCGCGGCGGGGGTCAGCGGGGCGCGATGACGGCGGTGGCGTGGGTGGTGCCGCCGACCTGGAGCCACAGCGACAGCGCGCCGTCGGTCCACGCCCACGCCATCTCGACGTGATCGCCCGGCTCGATGGGCTTGGCGAACTCCAGGGTCGCCCGGTGGGGGCCCGCCGCGAGGGCGGGCCGCTCGGCGAGGACCTCCTCGACGGCGGCCCAGTACGCCGCGTTGTTCACGTGGCCGAGGACGTCGAGGTCCGTGCGGCGCAGGGGCCAGGGCCGGCGGTCGGCGGCGGCCGACGGCGTGGGGTCGAGCACGAGGCGCGAGGTGATCGTGCGTCCGGCCGCGGCGGTGCCGTACAGCTGGAGGAACGAAGGGTCGAGGCGCTTCGGGAGCATCGTCGCCAGGTCGACGTACACCCACAGGGCGTTCGCCTCGATGCGGCCGCCCCGGTGGCCCTCGATCGACACCCGGCGCTCCGCCCAGCGCGCTCCCGTGCCGCCGCACCAGGTGGCCAGCGCGACCCGCTCCATCATCCGAGCGGGGACGAGCACGTCGAGCTCCGTGCGTCGCACCACCCACGAGCCGTCGTCGACCAGACCGGAATCGCCGCTGTCGTCGTTCGAGACGTCGTGGAGGTAGCGGGCGGCGGCGTCGAGCCGCAGCCGCCCCGTGGGATCGGCGTCGCCGAGGCGGACCCGGCGCTCGGCCCGGTACACGCGGGCCGTCGGATCCGCGGGGAGGAGGACGAGGTCGGTCGACGGCGACCCGTCCCCCTCGGCGGCCCGTTCCGACACGCCGATGATCCTGGCAGACTCGCCGCCGTGCCCACCCCCAGCGAGATCACCGCGCAGCTCACCGGTCCCGGCGGCATGTTCGAGGTCGTCGTCGAGGACGTCGGGGGGCGCCCGACCGAGGTCTACAAGGAGCGCATGCGCTCGCTCCGGGACATCCCCGTGGCCGCCCGGAACCGGGGCAACGACCTCCCGTTCATCGTCTACGGGAAGCTCCGCATCGGGTTCGCCGACTTCGTCGACACCGCCAACTCGGTCAGCGCCGGCCTGGCGAAGCTGGGCGTGGCCCACGGCGACCGGGTCGCCGTGCTGGCCCAGAACTGCCCGGAGTGGTGCCTGGCGTTCTGGGGGACGGTCGACATCGGCGCCGTGCTGGTGGGGCTGAACGGCTGGTGGAAGGCCGACGAGATCGTCTACGGGCTGCAGGACTCGGGCGCCAAGATCCTCGTGGCCGACCGTCGGCGCATCGAGCGGGTGACGGGCGACCTCGACGAGTGCCCCGACCTCGAGCACATCCTCCTCATCGACTGCGACCCCGCCGACGTCGGCCTCGACGGCGACGAACGGGCCCGCCGCTTCGACGAGCTCACCGCCGACCCGACGCCTGACCTCCCGACCGTCCGCATCGCCCAGGACGACCCCGCCGTCATCCTCTACACGAGCGGCACCACCGGGCGGCCGAAGGGCGCCGTCAGCACCCACCGCAACATGGTCGCCAACCTCCAGAACACGCTCTACACGAGCGTGTACGGCTCGATGGTGAGCGGCGACGAGCTGATCCCGAAGTCGAAGACCGGCCAGAACGTGTCGCTCTTCACGTCGCCCTTGTTCCACGTCTCGGGTTGCCACTCGACGCTCGTGACCGGCCTCCTCGCCGGCCTCCGCCTCGTGATGGTCGAGGGCCGCTTCGACCCGGACAAGGCGCTCCAGCTGATCCAGGACGAGGGGGTCACGATCTGGGCCACCGTCCCGACGATGGTGTGGCGGGTGTGCGAGCACCCGGCCCGCCACGACTACGACACCTCGTCGGTGCGCACCGTGGCCTTCGGGGGGAGCCCGTCGGCCGACGAGCTGCAGCGCATGGTGCGCGACACGTTCCCGAACCTGAAGGGCGCGTCGAACGTCTACGGCCTCACCGAGTCGAGCTCGGCGGCCACCGTGCTCTCGCCCCGCGAGGCCGTCGAGCGCCCCACCTCTGTCGGCCGGCCGGTGCCGACGGTGCGGATCAAGATCGCCGACGAGGACGGCGCCGACGCGCCGACCGGCCAGCCCGGCGAGGTGCTGATCACGGGCCCGACGATCATGGCCGGGTACTGGGGCAAGCCCGACGCGACGGCAGAGACCGTGCGTGACGGGTGGCTGCACACCGGCGACATCGGGCTGCTCGACGAGGAGGGCTACCTCTTCATCACCGACCGCAAGAAGGACATGATCATCCGCGGCGGCGAGAACGTCTACTGCGTCGAGATCGAGAACCGCCTCGTCGCCCACCCCGAGGTCCTCGACGCGGCGGTGATCGGCGTGCCCCACCCGGAGCTGGGCGAGGAGGTCAAGGCCGTCGTGCAGCTGGCCGCCGCCGGGTCGGCCCTGACGACCGCCGACGTGCAGGGCTGGGTGGCCGAGACGCTGGCCGGCTTCAAGGTGCCGGCCTACGTCGAGCTGCGCACCGACAAGCTGCCCCGCAACGCCAGCGGCAAGCTGCTCAAGAACGCCCTGCGGGGCGTCGGCGAGGTCAGCTTCGAGGAGACCATGTAGCCCCGACTATGCGGCGGGACGGATGACGACCTCCACCCGGCGGTTGAAGCTGCGGCCTGCGTCGCCGTCCTCGACGGCGAGCGGCTGGGTCTGTCCGAGGCCGACCGCGGCGACCTCGGCCGCCTGCACCCCGTGCTCGGTGAGGTAGGCCTGCACGCTCGCCGACCGCCGCTCCGAGAGGGCTTGGTTCGACGCCGGGTCGCCGGTGCCGTCGGTGTGGCCCCGCACCTGGATGCGCGCCCCGGGCGTCAGCTGGTTGATCCGGGCGATCAGGTTGTCGAACGTGGCCGGGGCGAGGATGTCGGAGCTGCCCGTGGCGAAGAGCGCGTCGCTGTTGAACACGAAGACGAACACCCGCTCGTCGGCGCTGTCCCGGGCGACGATGGCATCGGCCGAGATGTCGGTCATGTCGAACGCCTCGTTGTCGGTCGGGAACCGGTACAGCGAGCCCTCGACGAGCGTGACGCCCTCGGGCGGCGAGCTCGCGTAGGCCTCGCGGTCGCAGTACACGCGGAGCACGAGCCCCGCCCCGAAGTCCTGCTCGCCGCAGGTGGGATCTCCCTCACCGTTGTCGTCGAAGTCGTCGACCCCCGCCGTCTGGCCGGCCGGCAGGGCCGGGACGGTGGTGGTGGTCGTCTCCTCCTCGGCCTCCGTCGTGGTCGTGGTCTCCTCGGCCTCGGTGGTGGATGTGGTCGACGTCTCCGCCACGGCCGCCGTGGTGGGCGGCGACGCGGCATCGTCGCCGCCACAGGCGACGACGAGCAGGGTCAGGAGGGCGGCAGCAGCTCGCTTCGTATGTTCCAGCACGCCCGCATCATGCCGAATCGAGGGCGCCGCCGCTGGCGTCCTGCACGGACTGCTTGCCAGCCGAGATCCACGGCATCATGGCCCGCAGCTCCTGGCCGACGGACTCGACCTGGTGCTGCTTGCCGGCGTTGCGCAGCTGCTGGAAGTTGGTGCGGCCACCCCGGCTCTCGGCGATCCACTCGTTGGCGAACGAGCCGTCCTGGATCTCGCCCAGGATCCTTCTCATCTCGGCCTTGGTCTGGTCGGTGATGATGCGCGGGCCGCGGGTGACGTCGCCGTACTCGGCCGTGTCGGAGATCGAGTAGCGCATGCCGCCGATGCCCTGCTCGTACATGAGATCCACGATGAGCTTCAGCTCGTGCAGGCACTCGAAGTACGCCGACTCGGGCTGGTACCCGGCCTCGACGAGGGTCTCGAAGCCGGCCTGCACGAGGGCGGTCACGCCGCCGCACAGCACCACCTGCTCGCCGAAGAGGTCGGTCTCCGTCTCCTCCTCGAACGTGGTGTCGAGCACGCCGGCCCGGCTGCCGCCGATGGCGTCGGCGTAGGCGAGCGCGAGTTCCCTGGCCTTGCCCGTGGCGTCTTGGGCGACGGCGATGAGGCACGGCACGCCGCCGCCCTCGGTGTAGGTGCGGCGCACGAGGTGCCCGGGTCCCTTGGGCGCCACCATGGCCACGTCGACGCCCTCGGGCGGCGTGATCTGGCCGAAGCGGATGTTGAAGCCGTGGGCGAAGAACACGGCGTCGCCGCTCGACAGGTTCGGGGCGATGTCGGCCTCGTAGACGTCGCGCTGCTCGGTGTCGGGCAGCAGGATCATCACGAGGTCGGCCTCGGCCACGGCGTCGGCGATCGAGAGGACCCGCAGGCCCGCCGCTTCGGCCTTCGCCTTCGAGGACGAGCCCTCGCGGAGGCCGACGCGCACGTCGATCCCCGACTCCTTGAGGTTGAGCGCGTGGGCGTGGCCCTGGGAGCCGTAGCCGACCACCGCGACCTTGCGGCCGGCGATGAGCGACCGGTCGGCGTCCTGCTCGTACGAAACCTTGGCGGTCATCTCTCGTCTCCTATGCGTTCTTCACGGCGCGGAGCCGTGCGGCTGAGTTGTCGATCTTGGGGAGGGCCACGCGGCCCGTGCGCTGGAGCTCCACGATCCCATACGGGCGCAGGAGCTCCTCGAAGTCGTCGAGCTTGTCGGGGTGGCCCTCGAGCGACATGGTGAGGCGCTCGTGGCCGACGTTGAGGATGCGGCCCTCGAACACGTCGACCAGCTCGATGATCTGGCTGCGCACTGCAGGCGGGGCCTCGGCCGTCACGAGCAGCAGCTCGCGCTCGACGGCGTCGGACGGGTCGAGCTCGGTGATCTTGACGACGTCGATGAGCTTGAACAGCTGCTTGGTGATCTGCTCGAGGGGGGTGCTCTCGACGTCGACGACGATCGTGATCCGCGAGTAGCGCTCGTCCTCGGTGGGGGCCACCGCGAGGCTGTAGATGTTGAACGCCCGGCGGGCGAACAACCCCGACAGCCGGGCCAGCACGCCGGCCTTGTTGACCACCGTGACGCTCAGGATGTGGTGCTTGTTCGGCATCGTCACTGAGAGGCCTCCTTCGTCGGCGTGCGAGTGCCGAAGGTCCTCGCTTCGCTTCGGACAAACGACGTTGACATTGGTTCGCTCGCGAGCTCGCTCACTGGACGAAACCCTCCCCGAGCGCCGGGTCGGTGATGATGTCGTCGTTGCTCATGCCGGCCGGGACCATGGGGAAGACCTTCTCCGAGGAGTCGGTGCGGAATTCGATGACCACGGGGCGGTCATCGATCTCGTTGGCCTTCTGGATGGCCGACTCGACCTCCTCGGGGGCCTCGACCCGCATACCGACGCAGCCCATGGCCTCGGCCCAGAGCTTGTAGTCGGGGAGGTCGGGCGACAGGTACACCTCGCTGTAGCGCTCCTCGTAGAACATCTCCTGCCACTGGCGGACCATGCCGAGGTAGGCGTTGTTGAGGATGGCGATCTTCACCGGGATCCGCTCGGCCGCGGCGGTGACGAGCTCCTGCGCCGTCATCTGGAAGCAGCCGTCGCCGTCGACGGCCCAGACCATGGCGTCGGGCCGGCCGACCTTGGCCCCGATGGCGGCCGGGACGGCGAAGCCCATCGTCCCCAGGCCACCGGAGTTCACCCACGTGTAGGGGTGGTTGAACTTCCAGTACTGGCTCGTCCACATCTGGTGCTGGCCGACGCCGCTGGCGACGATGCAGTCGTCGGGCGTGTTGTCGCGCAGCTGCTCGAGCACGAACTGGGGCTTGAGGGCGTCGCCGGGCTCGGACTGCTTGTACGAGAGCGGGTGCTTCTCCTGCCAGCCCGAGATCGTCTGCTTCCACGGCGAGCGCTCGGGGAAGGCGGCGCCGCCGTCGAGCAGGTGGCGGATGGCCCCGATCAGCTCCTCGATCACGAGGCGGCAGTCGCCGACGATCGGCACGTCGGGTCGGCGGACCTTGCCCAGCTCGGCCGGGTCGATGTCGACGTGGATGATCTTGGCCTCGGGGGCGAAGGCGCCGACCCGGCCGGTGATGCGGTCGTCGAACCGGCTCCCCAGGGCGATGAGGAGGTCGCTGCGCTGCATCGAGGTGACGGCCGAGTAGTTGCCGTGCATGCCCGGCATGCCGAGGCAGAGCGGGTGATCGTCGGGGAAGCTGCCCCGGGCCATGAGCGTGGTGACGACGTGGATGTCGCACAGCTCGGCCAGCTCCTTGAGCGCCTCGGCCGCCCGGGCTTTGAGGATGCCGCCGCCCGCGTAGATGACCGGCCGATCCGAGGCGAGGATCAGCTCGGCCGCCTCGCGGATCTTGCGGGGGTGGCCCTTCATGTTCGGCTTGTAGCCGGGCAGGCCGTCGCGCACCTCCTGGTCCGTGGGCCAGTGCCAGTTCATCGCCGAGTTCGGGTTCTTCGGGTCGACGATGTCCTTGGGGATGTCGAGCAGCACCGGGCCGGGCCGGCCGGTGGTGGCGATGTGGAACGCCTCCCGGACCGCCCGGGGGATGTCCTGGGCCGAGGTGACCAGCTCGTTGTGCTTCGTGACCGAGCGGGTGATGCCGATCGTGTCGCACTCCTGGAACGCGTCGGTGCCGATGGCTCCGGTGGGGACCTGCCCCGTGATGACCACCATCGGGATGCTGTCCATGTAGGCGTCACAGAGCGGGGTGACGATGTTCGTGGCCGCCGGCCCCGAGGTGACCATGGCGACGCCGGGGCGGCCGGTGACGTGGGCGTAGCCCTCCGCCATGTGGCCGGCGCCCTGCTCGTGGCGCACCAGGATGTGGCGCAGGGGGCTGTCGAGCAGCGGGTCGTACACCGGCAGGATGCACCCACCGGGCAACCCGAAGATCACCTCGACCCCTTCCAGCTCGAGGGCCTTGATGAGCGCCTGCCCACCGTTCATGTCCATCTGCGTGCTCCTGGCTCGTACGTTCGCGGGGTCGGGTCGGTCGGGGGGAAAAACGAAACGACCTCCCGATCGGGAGGTCGTTGGCGCACACGCGGTGAGAGGACGGCGTGTGCGCTAGGGAAGTACCAGGATCTGGGCGGGGCTGGACATCGCCGCCGATGATGCCAGACGGCTCGACGGGTGGCAAGCCGACGGCGTCAGCCCCTCCCCCGTGGCCTGGTTCCGCCCGACTATGTTGCGGGAAGGCTTTGTCGCACCGCTGAGGGCGACTAGCTTGCCCAGAAGTCTTGGGGGGGAGGATTGCCCTCTCCCGTGTCGAATCGGATCAACCACACCTGATCATCGGGGAACGGAGACAACACGTTGCGCACCACCGCCGCTCGTCGAGCCCTTGCCGGCATCGCCCTGGCCGCCGGCCTGCCCCTCGCGGCCATGGCCGTTGCCGGGCCCGCTGCGGCCCAGTCGGGCCCGTCCGGGCCGACGACGACCGCCGGGGCGTCCGGTCCGTCCGGGCCCTCGGGCCCCACGACGACCTCAGGTGGCGGCACCGGCCCGACGGTCACGGTCTCGGTCACGGTCGCCCGTCCCTCGGGCTCCGGCACCGGCTCGGGCACGCTGTCCCGCACCGGTGGTGAGTGGGCGCTCCCCCTCGCCGCCTCCGGCGGGGCGATCGCGGTCGTCCTCGGCGGGCGCCGTCTCTCGGCTCGCGCCGTCCGGGGCTGACAGCTCCCCTCCCGGCTCCGGCCGGGGAACTCTCCGAACCGCCCGCTGGTCCGAGGACCGGCGGGCGGTTCTCGTTGGCCCGCGCTGAGGCCCGACTCGGACGCCGTCGCGGGGTCCTCCTCGGGCTCGCGATCGCCCTGCTCCTCGTCGCCGCGGTCGCGCTCGAGATCACCCGCATCCGCCGCGACCTCGACGCCGGGCAGCGGATCCTCACGGAGCTCGACCTCGCCACCGTCGACGACCAGGGCGGGCTCGGCCCCCTCGTCGCCCGCGCCGCTGACCACCTCGACGCAGCCGACGCTCGCGCCCGGCGCAGCCCGGTGCTCGCAGCCTTGGCCGCGCTGCCGTGGGTCGGCGGCCAGATCGACGGGTTGCGCGAGATCACCGGAGCCGTGTCCGCCCTCGGCGAGCGCGGACGCGAGGCCGCAGCCCGGATCCAGACCGAGCTCGACAAGGGCAGCGGGCCGGAGAGCCGGATCGAGCTCACCCAGGTCGCCGCCGAAGAGCTCGCGGCGGTCCGGGCCGTCGTGGAGACGACCGACGTCGGCAACCGCTGGCTGCTGCCCCCGCTCGAGCAGGCGAGGGCTTCGCTCGCCGAGGAGCTCGTCGAGGCGAACGACGACCTCGACCACGGCGCCGAACTGGTCGCGGCGCTCGAAGGCTTCCTCACCGGACCCAGGCGCTACCTCGTTCTCGGCGGCAACAACGCCGAGATGCGCTCGGGCGGCATCCCGACGACCTCCGGCGTGGCGACGATCTCGAACGGCCGGATCGAGGTGGGTGACTTCACGGCCGTGGTCGAGGGGATCGAGCTCAACGAACCCGGCGTTCCCGTCCCCGTCGAGTACGAGCAGGTGTACGGGTTCCTGAACGGCGACCGCGGCTACCGCACCACGACGGCCACGGCGAACTTCCCGCTGGCGGCGCGCATCATGGCGGACATCACCGCCTGGAACCGGCACGGCCCGGTCGACGGGATCATCTTCGTCGACACGGTGACGTTGTCGGTCCTGCTCCACGTCATCGGACCCGTGAAGGTGGGCGATCGCCTGTATCACGGCGGGAACGTCGTCGAGGAGCTGCTGTACCGCAATTACCTCGAGTTCCCGAGCCTCGCGGAGAACGACGCGCGACGCGAGCTGCAGAGCCAGGTGGCGAACGCCGTGTTCGACGGCCTCAACAACCGGGACTACTCCGTCACGCGCCTGGCGGGCGTGCTGTCCGATCTGGCCCGCACCCGCCACCTGCTGGCCTGGTCGACCGACCCGGCCGAGAACGAGCTGTGGGCCTCGGTGGGCGCCGATGGGGCCCTCACGCGCGACACCCTGGGCGTCGTCTCGAACGCCCTCAACGCGTCGAAGCTCGACTACTTCGTCTCGATGGAGGTCGACCTCGACGCCGAGATCACGGGGGTCGAGCAACACCTGACCATGACGGTTCGGCTCATCAACCCCGTCCACCCGGAGACGAGCCCCTACATCGACGGGGGCGGCATCTACGCCGACCCAGGAGAGTACGGGTCCTACCTCGTCGTCTACCTCCCCGCCGGGGCCACGAACATCCGGAACGAGGATCCCGGATTCGTCCACGCCGGTCCGGACGCCGACACGTTCGCGGCGGGCATGATCCTGCGCGTCCCCGAGGGTGAGTCGCGAGAGGTGGTGGTGACGTTCTCGCTCCCCCTCCGGCCGGACGACAGCCTCAGGATCCTCCCGAACGCCCGGCTGCGCCCCACGCAGTGGACCGTCGACGGCGACGTCATCCTCGACGACACCGAGACCTTCGAGGTCCAGCTCACGGAGGACGGTCCCCGCATCATCCGCGAGGACGACTGAAGTTCTTCGCCGTCACTCGCTTCGCTCCGTTCCGGCGAGTTGTGGGCCGGTCCCGCCCTCCCGCGCGAGCGCAGTGAGTGCTACTCGGTGATGGCGCCCTTCTCGGCGCCTTGGGCGAGCTTGGCGTACTTGGCCAGGACGCCGGTGGTGTAGCGGGGTTCGGGGTGCTTGAGCTCGGAGCGGCGGCGGGCGAGCTCGTCGGGGGCGACGTCGAGGTCGATGGTGTGGGCGACGACGTCGACCACGATGCGGTCGCCGTCGCGCACGAGGGCGATCGGGCCGCCGTCGACCGCTTCAGGCGCGACGTGGCCGATGCAGAAGCCGCGGGTACCGCCCGAGAAGCGGCCGTCGGTCACGAGCGCGCAGTCGCCGCCCCGACCGGCGCCCTTCATGGCGCCGGTGACGGCGAGCATCTCCCGCATGCCGGGCCCGCCCTTCGGCCCCTCGTAACGGATCACGACGCACGTGCCGGGCTCGATGTCGCCCCGCAGGATCGCGTCCATGGCCCCGTCCTCGCCGTCGAACACGCGGGCGACGCCCTCGAACCGGTCGAAGGTGATGCCGGCGACCTTGACCACCGCGCCGTTCGGCGCCAGCGACCCCCGCAGCACGGCGAGCCCACCGACCGCGTGAATGGCCTGCGACAGGGGGCGGACGACCTCACCGTCAGGGGCGGGCGGGTCCAGGGCGGCGATGTTCTCGGCCATGGTCTTGCCCGTCACCGTGAGGCAGTCGCCGTGGAGCAGGTCCGCCTCGAGCAGGTGGCGCAGCACCATGGGCACGCCGCCGACGCGGTCGAGGTCGACCATGTGGTAGCGGCCGCCCGGGGTCATGTCGCCGATGTGCCCGACGCGGGCGGCGACCCGGTTGAAGTCCTCGAGCTCGAGTTCGACGCGGGCCTCGTGGGCGATCGCCAGCAAGTGCAGCACGGCGTTGGTGGAGCCGCCCAGGGCCATGACCACGGCGATGGCGTTCTCGAACGCCTCCTTGGTCATGATCTGGCGGGGGCGGATCCCCAGGTCGAGCAGGCGCACGACCGCCTCGCCCGAGGCGAAGGCGATGTCGTCGCGGCGGCTGTCGGGTGCCGGTGCGGTGGACGACCCCGGCAGCGACATGCCGAGCGCCTCGGCCACCGAGGCCATGGTGTTGGCCGTGAACATGCCGGCGCAGGCGCCCTCGCTCGGGCAGGCGTTGCACTCGATCTCACGCAGCTGCTCGGCGCTCATGGTGCCGGCGGCGTGCGCACCGACCGCCTCGAAGACGCTGACGATGTCGAGCGGCGTGCCGTCGGGCAGGTGACCGGGGAGGATCGAGCCGCCGTACACGAACACGGACGGGACGTTGAGCCGGGCCGAGGCCATGAGCATCCCGGGCAAGCTCTTGTCGCAGCCGGCGAACGTGACCAGCGCGTCGAGCCGCTCGGCGTGGACGACGCACTCCACCGAGTCGGCGATGATCTCGCGGCTGACGAGGCTGGCCCGCATGCCCTCGTGGCCCATCGAGATGCCGTCGGACACGGCGATGGTGGTGAACTCCAGGGGGAAGCCGCCGGCGGCGCGCACGCCGTCCTTGGCCCGCTTGGCCAGGCGGGCCAGCGGCATGTTGCAGGGCGTCACCTCGTTCCAGCTCGACGCCACCGCGATCTGGGGCTTCTCGAAGTCGTCGTCGGTCATCCCGACGGCGCGGAGCATGGCTCGGGCCGGCGCTCGCTCGTACCCGTCGGTGACCTCGCGGCTCCGGTGCTTGCGGACATCGTCGCTCGACATGGTCGGGAAGGGTAGGGCGGGCGCGGCGGCTACGGCCCAACGGGTTGCCGGTTCAGTACCGTTCGGTGGATGGCGGGGCTCCTGATCCATACCGTGGTGTTCGCCGCGGTGAACGGGCTGCTGATCGTCGTGTGGGCGCTGACCAAGGGCTCGTTCGAGGAGCTGCCCAAGGTGGCCGGCGACCTGTCGGACGCGCTGGCGACGTACGACTTCTGGCCGATCTGGGTCATCGTGACGTGGGCGGCCGCCCTCGCCATCCACGCCGGTGTGTGGCTGGCCGACGTGGTGGGCGGCGGGCCCCGGCGCCGGCGCCGCCGTCGGCGCGCCCACCTCGAGATGGCGGCCACCGGCGCGGTCTCCCGTGGCCTCGAGGCCGTGATCGCCGGCCACGGACCGGGTCACCGGGGCACTCGACCGGGCCCCACCTCGCGGCCCGCCGGTCCGGCGCGGGAGCGGGTGGCCGTCGTGTTCACCGACATCGCCGGTAGCACCGACCTCGCCGAGCAACTCGGCGACGAGGAGTGGGGCTCGATCCTCGGCGGGCACCGGCGCGCCGTACGCGACGTGATCGCCGAGCACGGCGGCACCGAAGTCGGCACGCAGGGCGACGGCTTCCTCGTGCGCTTCGC